>JBDNIA010000292.1:0-5468 GCA_041688525.1 Crocinitomicaceae bacterium
CGTATTGTAGTTGAGTTTCAATACTCAGATCAAAATTATGCGCGCTCTGTTTTGCAAGCATCAACGACCTATTCAAGTAAGAAGTTTGATTTTTGGTTGAACGGGTATTCCGAGCAAGATGCGAAAAATCAATCGCTTCAGCAGGAACTATCTTTGGACCAGAAACAATTATTGGCCAATATAGGTGATAGTTTGTATTTGGCAAGAACATCAAGTATTGATTCAATTGGTTATGTCGATAATCAAATATTCTATCAATTAATTGATTCAATGGGGTACGATAGTGTATTGGTTTTTTCAGTAGATCAAAACTTAGGCGTTTATCGAGCTGTATTTCAGCTGGTAGCCCAGGGAAACGGCAATTATGTTCTGGATAATTTTAATGCTTTAGGGAAAGTTTATAAATGGGTTGCTCCTTTGCTTGGATTGCCGCAAGGAAATTATTCTCCCTCCCGATTATTAGTTGCGCCAAAAAAACAGCAAATAGTGGCTACAGGTGCAACTTATCGTTTGAATAAACAATGGGAAATTGAAAATGAAATCGCCATGTCCACAAATGACATCAATACCTTTTCAAGATTAGATGCATCCGATAATAACGGCATCGCGAATCGGTTTATGATTAAGGGAAATCAACAATTAGGACGAGATTCTACCGGAAATTGGCGCATGGAGACAAAAGTCGGTGTTGAATATCTGCAGAAAAATTTCAAACCTATTCAGCAATATCGGGCGGTTGAGTTTGATAGAGATTGGAATACTCGGAATAGAGGATTTATTGGTGACCAACTGTTTGTCAATGCATCCAATTCCTTGGTGAACAAGAAATATGGTTTTGCTGCTGCCGAAGTTCAACATTTTGGAATTGGAAGTGACTTTGAAGGTTATAAAGCACAGTTAAATGGCAAATGGAAACAGCGAGGATTTCAAGCGAATTGGATAGGAAGTTATCTTGTGTCAGATGCAACGGGTAAAAATGATTATTTGCGACATAAAGTAGATATTTCTCAAACTCTTGGTCGAATTCGAATAGGTTACAAAGATGATCACGAAAGAAATGTTTTTAAGTCGAATGACAAGCTTGTTAGCAATAGCTATCAGTTTTTTGATTATCAATTTTACTTGGCTAATGCAGATTCAGCGAAGAACGATTATAAATTATTTTACCGCGAACGCTATGATTTACTTCCTGATTCGTCAAGGTTAGTGAATTCTGCTAAAGGCACGACAGTTGGGGGAGAATTTACATTTAAAAACCTAAAAGATCAGCGTTTAACCTTAATTGCAAGTTACCGGGAATTAAAAATTTTAGATTCGCTATTGATTAATCAGATGCCAGAAAATTCACTTCTTGGAAGAATTGATTATGAATTGCGCGCTTTTAAAAATGCATTGACTTTAAATACTTTTTATGAGGCAGGTTCTGGATTAGAATTGAAGCGGGAGTTTCTTTATATAAAAGTAAATGATGGTCAAGGAATTTACACATGGATAGATTACAACAACGACGGCGTGAAAGATTTGAATGAGTTTGAAGTTGCTCAATTCGTGGATCAAGCAAGTTATATTCGCGTATTTACGCCAAGTAATACTTATGTTAAAACTTTTTCGACTGAATTGAATCAAAGTATTTTTTGGCGGCCAGAACGTTTGTGGGCTGCTAAAAAAGGTTTGTTGAAATATATTTCCTTGTTTTCAAACCAAGCGCGTTTTCGCGTAAATAGGAAAACAACAGGATTGACTGGTTTTAGCGCTTTTAATCCGGTTCAAGATGCTGTGCGCGACACCAATTTACTGTCAACAAGCTCAAGTGTTCGCAATTCATTGTTTTTTAATCGGACGTCTAATATCTTTACGGCGGAATATAATTTTCAAAATGCCCAGAGCAAAACACTACTCGCTAGCGGATTTGATGCGCGAGAAAATAGATACAATGAAGTTTCAACGCGCTTAAATATTTCTAGAATATTTTCAATTGAATACGCTTACCAAAGAGGAGATAAGTTAGTCAATGCGGATTATGTTGCGGGCAGAAATTATGATATTGCTTATTTCCACCACCAACCAACATTTAGCTATCAACCCAACACGAAATTCCGTTGGAGTTTGGAAGGAAAATATACCGAGAAGAAAAACAATGCAGAGCTCGGTGATGAGAGAGCATTTTTGAGTGAGCTAGGGACAAGCATCAAATACAATCAAGCTGAAAAAGGAAGTTTACAAGCCAATTTTAAATCTGTAAATATTGTTTATAAAAGTGATTCAAATACACCGTTGGGTTTTGAAATGTTGGAAGCTTTGAAACCGGGAGTTAATTACACGTGGACAGTTGGTTATCAAAGATCTTTATCGAATAACTTGCAGATTTCTATTCAATATACAGGAAGAAAATCCGAAGCGAATAAGGCTATTCATTCTGGAGGAATGGAGGTAAGGGCGTTTTTTTAAAATTAGTTTGAAGTTTGGGAGTTTCAAGTTTAAGTTGTTCGAAACTTGAAACTAAAAGAATGCTTCGTAGAAGCCATTCAACTTTTAACTTGCAAATTTTTTAAGCAATTTCTCCTTTCAACTTCTCAGCATTTTCAGCCATTTTCAGCGAGTCGATCATTTCTTGCATATCGCCATTCATGAAAGCAGAAAGATTGTACATCGTTTTTCCAATTCGGTGATCTGTAATTCGACCTTGTGGATAGTTGTATGTTCTAATTTTCGCTGAACGATCGCCTGTAGAAACCAATGTTTTTCTGTGTGCTGAACGTTCTTCATGCAAGCGATCCAATTCTTTTTGGTACAAACGTGAACGCAGAACAGAAATGGCTTTTTCTAAGTTTTTGTGCTGTGAACGACCATCTTGACATTCAACGACCAATCCTGTTGGAAGGTGCGTTAATCGTATAGCCGATTCGGTTTTGTTGACGTGCTGACCACCTGCTCCAGACGCACGGAAAGTATCGCGTTTTACGTCCGTCATGTTCAATTCTACATCGACTTCTTCAGCTTCAGGCAAAACAGCAACTGTAATCGCGGAGGTATGCACACGGCCTTGCGATTCTGTTTCAGGAACACGTTGAACTCGGTGAACGCCCGATTCAAATTTCATATTACCATAAATTGAAGCACCGATAATTTCTAAAGAAATCTCTTTGAAACCTTTCGTTGTTCCTGCTGAAGAGTTGATGATTTCATAACTCCAACCTTTTTCCTTGAAGAACATCGTGTACATTCTGAAAATGTCTTCTACGAAAATACAAGCCTCATCACCTCCTGTTCCAGAACGTAATTCCAAGATGGCATTTTTATCGTCTTCAGGATCTTTTGGAATCAACATGAACTTAATTTCTTCCTCCATTTCAGGTCTAACAGTTTCCAAATCGTCAATTTCAGCCTTTGCCATTTCACGCATTTCTGGATCTTTTTCTTCTGCCAAAAGCACTTTTGATGAAGCAATATTTTGAATGATGTCTTTGTATTTTTTATACATAACATCCATGCTTTCCAACTCTTTGTATTCCTGACTCAACTTGACATAGCGCGTCATGTCTGAAATAATTTCTGGATCAATAATCAATTTGCCAACTTCAATAAATCGGTAATGTATTGCTTCTAATTTTTGGAGTAAATCGTTCATTCTTGTCGAGATGTTAGACTTTATATTTTAGACAATAGACGAAAAGTCTAAAGTCTAGAATCTGACGTCTAGTGTCTTTTTTGTCTAATAAGTAAATTCGCCGTAAGGTGATGTAATCGTTAATTTATTGCCTTCATGTTTCTCTACTCGACCGACAATCTGCGTATCTATGTTGAAGGATTTTGAAATGGCTATGATGGCTTGTGCAAGTTCTTTTGGAACGTAAATTTCCATTCTGTGGCCCATGTTGAAGACTTTATACATTTCTTTCCAGTCTGTTTTTGACTCTTCTTGTATCAATTTGAAAAGAGGAGGAATTGGAAATAAATTGTCTTTGATGACGTGAACATCTTTCACGAAATGCAGCACTTTTGTTTGCGCACCACCAGAACAGTGAACCATTCCGTGGATTTCTGAACGATGAGCGTCTAATATTTTTTTGATAACTGGCGCATACGTTCGAGTAGGAGATAGCACCAATTTCCCAGCATTTATCGGACTGCCTTCAATCGCATCTGTCAATTCTTTACTTCCTGAATAAACTAAATTTTCAGGAACACTTGGGTCGTAACTTTCAGGGAAATCTTTCGCTAAGGTTTTTGAAAATACATCGTGTCGAGCAGAAGTCAATCCGTTGCTTCCCATTCCGCCGTTGTATTCTTTTTCGTATGTCGCTTGACCAAAAGAAGCCAAACCAACAATCACATCACCGTCTTGTATGTTGTGATTGGAAACTACATCCGAACGTTTCATTCGACAAACAACCGTAGAATCAACGATAATTGTACGAACCAAATCACCAACATCAGCTGTTTCACCACCTGTTGACTGAATTCCAATTCCTTGAGAACGCAGATCAGCTAAAAGTTCTTCCGTTCCATTTATCAATTCAGAAATAACTTCACCAGTGATGAGGTTTTTATTTCTTCCAATCGTTGATGAAAGTAAAATATTATCTGTCGCACCAACGCAAAGTAAGTCGTCGATGTTCATAATCAAAGCATCTTGTGCAATTCCTTTCCAAACCGAAACATCGCCCGTTTTTTTCCAATACATGTAAGCCAAAGCCGATTTCGTTCCAGCGCCATCAGCGTGCATGACAATGCAATAATCCTCGTCACCAGTAAGTGTATCTGGAACTATTTTGCAAAAAGCCTGAGGAAAAAGTCCTTTGTCCACATTTTTTATTGCATTGTGAACCTCTTCTTTTCCGGCAGAAACTCCTCGTTGTTGGTATCGTGTATCCGACATGTATTGTGCTTTTTTGAAGGGCAAAGATAAGTTTTTCAATTGAAAGAGAGATCATTCAATTTAGACCTAAGCCGAATACTTATGAAGTTGTTTCGCTCTTTATTCAAATACACTTTTATTTAAATTTGAAACGAAAAAGGAATTCAGAAAAAGAGTCGAGATCAATTCAAAAAATCTAAAAACCACTAACCACGGGTAAAGTCAAAACGCTATTATCCAAGTCTAAGGTGATTTTTGTCCCTTTTTTCGGTTGAAGTGTAAATTCTTTATCACTAGAAAAAATCATTAAACCAATTTGTTCGCCAGCTGGAATAATTTGATCATCTGGCATGAAGTCAATCGTTAAATCATAAAACTGATCTTTAACCAAAGGCGTTCCCTTACGCAATGATTCATGATTTTGGGGATCGGTCCACGCTCTATTGATGATGTGATCTTTCATGTTTATTTTCTTTACATTTTCACTTGAATATTGAATCAAGTAAACAGAAAGATTAGCCGCTGGTTGGTCGCTTGAAATTTTTAATTGAATAGTCGCAGTGCCTGAAATGTGAACATCTTTTTTCAAAACAGGTGTCAAAAACAGTAA
>JBDNIA010000293.1:0-3919 GCA_041688525.1 Crocinitomicaceae bacterium
ACAAAAAATTAAAATTAAAAAACATGGCTATAGAGCGAAAAGCTTATTCAAATATGGTTTGGATTATATCGCAAACATCTTGTTAAACCCTCAAAATCAATCAAATGTAAACGCTTTTGATTTTTTGTCATGTAGTTAGAACTTTTTATTAATTGAAAAAATCCCAACTAACGCCTAATCTCAATAGAAACGTTGGCCGATAATAATTTTGTGCTATTTCAATATTTCTCGCTGTCCAGATAGCCTGAAGGTTTTCTATGCGGATAAAGAATTTAAATTCTTCTATGTGTAAGGCGAAAGTGCTATGTAAAGTAAATACTTGGCCTCCTGAACGATTGCTTGAATCAAAATACCAATTATCTAAAAGCGTATTGTAACTCATGAGTTTATATTTGTTACACAATTGCGGATCAAGTGCAAACATTAATTCAAGCTTCTTTGCAGCGAAAACTTTCTTCTTCACGAGCAGTCTGCCGGATAAAAATGTTTTCGGTAAGTAGTCGCTGCCATTTGTTATGCGTAATTCTGGATAAAGATGAAGCCAATTAAAATCAAAATGTATTTTTGCTTTTATATAGTTAATTGTGCGATTGGATTCATTTCCAATTTTCCAATTTTCATTTTCCCAAACTAAATTGTTTTTCCAAGTCAAGGAGCCGAATGTTAGCGATCCATCAATTTTCCAAAATGAGTAGCAACCAGTCGCGAATAGATCCGCTCTTCCTTGTTTATCGAGTTGATTTGAATAGTTTAAATTATTCGCGAAATAAAAACGCTGAACTAATGAAGGAAGCATAGATTCAAATGCGGCAGATACAGCTAAATATTTGCGAATTCCACCCCATTTAATCGAGTTTTGAGAAGAATATTCATTTTTTGCACCAATGATATTAAAATAATTCGTTGACTCTATAGAAAGTTTTTTCTGGTTAAAGCCAAAATTAAATTATGTCGAGATTTCGTTCGTGTCTCTGTTTCTGCCTAAATTTTGAAGTCTCCAATACCTATGAGAAACAAATACAGATGCACTGAACTGATTACTTTCTCCAAAAATCCCAATTGAGTTTTTAAATTTGGCGTCTTGGAACTGATCTCGAGTGGTAGAGCTATCAATGTTTATTGTTGAATAAATTCCTGCCAAAGTATCACTTTCATTGTATTCTCTATTCCAAATTGAGAAATAATGTTTAGAAATTAATCCTAATTGGGACCGTGAAGAATCTTTCAATAAGCTATACTTTAGTTCACCATAAACATTGACTCTCTTATGCAAACTTGTTGCATTGGGCTTAAAAACAGGTGCAAAAGCGATACGTCGTGTAATCCAGCTACTATCATTCGAAATTCCTCCATTGAGGCGAAGCGTATTTTGAGAATACTTCCCGTTAAAATGGCCCTTTAGTTTTTTTGTTCCAAAACGATAGGCTGCTTGAAAGTTTTGATTTGAGAACCCACCATTTCTAATCATTGAATTTTCTGCAGATGAGCTGCTGCGGTCTATTGTCAGATTTAATAGCGATTTATTCCGGAATGTTTGTTCATAATCTGCATGTAAAAACTGTATTCCCTTAGTCCCGAAAGAATAGAAAAAACCAACATGTGGTAGACCGCTAACTTTCCAAATCGGCTTATTTTTTAAGGGCGCGTAAAGAAAAAGACTTGGTGAACTTTTAAAGAAATCAATACTTGGTGCGGCATTTTGCTGGTTAATGGTTCCTCCAGGCAATGTCGATAAAGGAAAACTATATGCTAGGTCAAAGGTATCTATATTGCCCCCTGTACGGGATAGAAATGTCAAAGTATCATCACTAGTTGTATGTAAATTGTTTTGACCGGTTACATTCAAAAACGAAAGCGCTCCAAATACCACTGTAAGTACGATCGTCCTCAACTCTAGTTATTTTTAAACAAAATTACAAAAAAAAAGGGGCGATGCGCCCCTTTTTATCATTGGTGTGAAATATTTTAAAGATTGTTTATTTTAACTTGTAATCCAGATTTCAAATTAGCCGCTTTCTTGATGTGAATAACGTTATTTTTAGCTAAACGATCTAGCATTGAAGTAACAGAAGCTAACATTTCAGAAGCCTCGCTTTTATCTGTAATCGCTCGCAACGTTCGCACCGCATTACGCGCTGTTTTGTGCTGGTATTTATTACGAAGTCTTTTTGCTTCGTTTGATCTGATTCTCTTTTTGGACGACTTGTGATTTGCCATTTTTTTTCGTTTTTAGTCTTTTCTCTGTATGCTTTAAATACAGAATTTTTTTCCTTTATTTACTCTGAGCGTCTAACGATTCGAGTAATCAAGTTTAACTGATTTTTTTGGTAGCCCATAGGAGAATCGAACTCCTATTTTACGGATGAAAACCGCATGTCCTAACCGTTAGACGAATGGGCCAAAAATATGCTTTTTTGTTATTTTCGGAGTGCAAATATAATTTGAATTTCTTTAACTGCAACCGCTTTTGAGAAAAATATTTGATTTATTTTACTGTATTATTGCTTAAATCCCATTCTTTTACTCGTTTTCACCTGAATGTCAGCACTTATCTTTAAAATTTGTCCTAAGGAAACTTCTTCGATTAATTCAAAAGGAGGACTAATTAAATCAAAATCCAAGGCATTTGCAAAGGAACATTGAATGATATGCTTTAACACGTCTGGTTCAGAAGTGTTTTTTTCAGGGTCTTTGAATAGAAAACCGAGTTGACCGGAACCTTCAACCAAAATATGCGACTCATTATTAATGAAAATCCGACCAATTAAAAAGCCACTATCGTTTAGCCTGTTGTATTTAAAAGAATCGGCAAGAAAGTTATAAATGTTGATAATTCCGAAATAACCATTGTTGGGCTCATCCTTTAAGTAGCTTCCTTTCCAAGCTTCATGTTCATCTTGAAGTTTAAAAACATTCGTATGCATCTGAAAAACCAGCGCATCACTACCTATCATGACTTTTAATTCGTTATCTCCCTTTTCCTCAGAATACAAGCGAATTCTGTTGACGTCGATAGAAGGTTTAATGCCCAATATCTCTTTCTCTATGCCGTTTTTTAGTTTTAAAAAAACCTTTTGAGTTTCTTGGCTTACATCCTGTTTTAACTTCGCTTTTGACTCTAATAAGTTTAATATAGTTTTACGATTTATCTCCATATCATAAAATATTAATAGGATTTTGCAAAAATGACTCTGCCTGCTGAAGGTTTACCAGAATACATGCAAAATCCCGCTTCTTCTTTCGAGTCAAGAGGAATACATCGAATTGTTGCCTTTGTTTCTTCCTTTATTTTGGTTTCTGTTTCAGTTGTACCATCCCAATGCGCCAAAAAGAACCCACTTTCTTTATCTAAACGTATTTTGAACTCCTCATAAGAGTCAACAACATGTGTGTTATCGATTTTAAACCTTCTTGCTCGTTCGAGTAAATTGTTTTGAATGTCATCAAGAAGTGTTTTCATAGTTTGTGCGAAATCATCCAAGCCAACTGTGTTTTTTTCTTTTGTATCACGTCGAGCAACTTCCGCTTGATTGTTATTTAGATCTCTTGGGCCAATTGCAACACGGACGGGAACGCCTTTTACTTCATATTCTGCAAATTTCCACCCTGGACGTTTATTAGAGTCGTCATCGTATTTGACAGAGATGCCTAAAGATTTCATGTCTTTCATTAATCCATGAATTTTCTCATCAATGGCCTCTTGTTCCTCTTCTGTTTTGAAAATCGGAACAAATACAACTTGAATTGGCGCTAATGCAGGAGGTAAAACAAGGCCAGCATCATCTGAATGCGTCATAATGAGTGCTCCAATTAATCTTGTACTAACACCCCAAGATGTTGCCCAAACATATTCTAATTTACCTGTTTTATCTGTATATTTAACATCAAAAGCTTTCGCAAAATTTTGACCTAAAAAATG
>JBDNIA010000036.1:0-5789 GCA_041688525.1 Crocinitomicaceae bacterium
CCTAATTGAAAAATTGAAGGTTGAACGGAACTATGATGAAATTGTTTATATGACTCCTGATGGAGACGTTCTAGAACAATCAACTTGTAACGACTTGTCTTTGAGGGAAAACATCATGATTCTTTGTGGGCACTACAAGGGCGTGGATGAACGCATACGTGAACATTACATTACCAAAGAAATATCAATCGGTTCCTATGTTCTTTCTGGCGGTGAATTAGCCGCTGCCGTAGTTGTGGATTCTATTGTACGTCTGATTCCAGGTGTTTTAAATGACGAAACATCCGCTTTAACGGATAGTTTTCAAGATAATTTATTGTCGCCTCCTGTCTATACGCGTCCACCTGAATATAATGGATGGAAAGTCCCAGAAGTTCTGCTCTCAGGTGATTTCAAAAAAATTGAAGCTTGGCGAGAGGATAAAGCTTTGGAAAGAACAAAGAAAAAACGCCCAGATTTGTTGGAATAAAAGATTTCTTATTGAAACTAAACACGTATATACTTGAATTTCAGATCAAAAAAAACCTTGTTGTGCAATTAGCCAATTCCCCAATTTGCGAATTTGCAAATTAACAAAATACCAGTCATTTCAATTTTAGTCAAACAGCAAGCAAATGAACATCGAAAAAATAAACGAAGCCATAGAAACTCTAAAATCTGGAGGAACAATTCTATATCCAACAGATACCATTTGGGGAATTGGCTGCGATGCAACAAACGATGAGGCTTGTGAAAAAATTCTGGAGATTAAACAGCGTCCTGCCAACAAGAGCTTTGTGCTTCTTGCTGATTCTTTTCACATGGTAGAGCGTTATATCCCAGACTTTGCTGAAGTTGTTTATGATTTAGTGGATCTATCCGTAGAGCCTCTAACGATAATCTACCCAAATGCTCGAGATTTGTCGAAACACGTTTTGGCAGAAGATGGTTCTGTTGGTATTCGTATAACAAAAGACCCGATTTGTCTGCGATTAATTAAAGGCATGCACAAACCTTTGGTAAGTACTTCCGCCAATTTATCGGAACAACCATATGGAAAAGATTTGGCTTCCATTGCTTCCTCTATTAAAGAAAAAGTCGATACTATTGTTGCCGAACGAATAAATGAAAAATTAGAAAAAGCTTCCCAAATTATTAAAATTGATTTGGACGGAAGGGTAACTATTATTCGAAAATAATGAGCTTTTCACCAATAATTTCCATTGCCGAACTAATCGATTTAAAAGAATACCTTCTTATTGACGCCAGTAATTCGAAAGATGCTTTCGCTCAGTATTCTGAAAGTCATTTAGAGAATGCCATTTTTGTTGATCTCAATTCGCAGTTGGCTGAAATTGATGAAGATTTATCCAAAGGAGGAAGACACCCTCTACCGCCACTTTCTAAATTCAGCGCAGTTTTAGGGAAATTAGGAATAACATCAAATAGCCATGTCATTGTATATGACAAAAGTTATGGCGCAAATGCTGCTGCCCGGTTTTGGTGGATGTTAAAGTCTATTGGTCATGAAAAAGTTCAAGTCTTAAATGGCGGTTTCCAAGAAGCTGTAAAAGCCAGATTTCCATCGCAATCTCGGAAGACAGATTACAAATCTTTACAAAATTATCCTTTAAGCCAATGGAAACTGCCTATTTCTGACATCAAAACAGTTCGGAAAGCAAGCGTTGATTCTAATTTCTTAATTATTGACGTCAGAGAAAATGACAGATATAGCGGTATTAATGAACCAATAGATTTGATTGCTGGACATATTCCAGGTGCGATAAACATCCCTTTCAAAGAAAATCTAGATGAAAATGGATTATTTTTAACCTCTGACGAGTTAAGAAGAAAGTACAATACGCTATTTGAAAATCAAAAAACACTAAATATAATTGTTCATTGTGGATCAGGCGTAACGGCTTGTCATACTCTTTTAGCTATGTCAATAGCCGGATTTGAAATTCCAAATCTTTATGTTGGATCTTGGAGTGAATGGAGTCGGAACAACTAAAACCTGTATAGATATCAGCCTCATTTTTTGCTACCTCCGCTGAAGTCACTATCTTTGCATCCGAAAATGAATTACGCCAAAAATCTTACACACCCTGTTTTTAAGGTCGCTTCACAAATTGTAACAGAGAATAATCTGGAAGCATATGTGATTGGAGGTTATGTGCGTGACCTTATTCTCGGAAGACCTTCGAAAGACATAGATATCGTGGTTGTTGGCAACGGACTGGATTTGGCTCAAAAATGTGCTGAAAAACTTCGTGTTAAAAAAGTGTCTCTTTTCAAAAAATTTGGAACTGCTCAATTCTGCTACAAAGATTTAGATGTAGAATTTGTTGGAGCGCGAAAAGAATCATATCAGCGTGATTCTAGGAAACCCATAGTTGAAGATGGAACCTTAGAAGATGATCAAAACAGACGAGATTTTACTATTAACGCATTAGCTATTTCACTTCACAAAGATAATTTCGGTGAATTAATTGATCCATTTGATGGTTTGGCAGACATGGAAAAAGGAATTCTTAGAACGCCCTTAGAACCTGAAAAAACATATAGCGACGATCCTTTAAGAATGATGCGCGCCATACGTTTTGCTTCTCAATTGGGGTTTAAAATTGAAAACAAAAGTTTACAAGCCATAAAAGATAATGCGCAGCGTTTAGACATCATTTCCTTGGAACGGATAATGGATGAATTGAACAAAATCATCTTAAGTCCTACTCCATCCCGAGGTTTCAAACTACTTTATTCAACTGATTTACTGGGCAGGTTCTTTCCTGAGTTGATTGCTCTACATGGCATTGAAACCATAAACGGTAAAACACACAAAGACAATTTCTACCATACCTTGGAGGTGTTGGATAATATTTCTGAAAATACAGATAATTTATGGTTACGTTGGGCGGCAATTTTGCACGATATCGCTAAAGCTCCCACAAAACGTTTTGACAAAGAGGTTGGATGGACATTTCACGGACATGAAGAAATGGGCGCTCGGATGACGCCAAAACTATTCAAGCGAATGAAATTGCCTTTGGATCATAAAATGAAATACGTGCAAAAATTAGTTCGACTTCACTTACGACCTATTTCTTTGGTCAAAGAGCATGTTAGTGATTCAGCCGTTCGTCGTTTACTTTTTGAAGCTGGTGACGATATTGACGATTTAATGACTTTGTGCAATGCGGATATTACCTCTAAAAATGAAATGAAGGTCAAAAAATTTAAAAAGAATTTTGACGAAGTACTTCAAAAATTGCGCGACATTGAACAGAAAGACCACGTTCGAAATTTTCAACCACCAATTAGCGGTGAGATTATAATGAAGACCTTCGGTTTAAAACCTTGCGCACATATTGGAAATATAAAAATGGCAATAAAAGAAGCAGTTTTAGAAGGCCAAATCCCTAACGAATACCAAGCCGCCTTCGAACTAATGTTAAAATTAGGACATGAAATTGGATTAGAGGTAAAAACCACGACTTCTCAAATTTAATTAGCAGAATAATTTCGTAACTTTGTAACCCTTAAAAGCATAATTATCGGCAAGATATGGCAGGATTAAAATTTAGAGTTCTTCTTGATAGCGACAAAAAGCAAGAAGTATTTCGAGATATATTTATTGACGCAAGCGCTTCATTCGAAGAGTTTTACCAAACGATCTTAAAATCTTTTGAATTTACAGGTCGTGAAATGGCATCTTTCTACGTATCCAACAATGATTGGGACAAAGGTCATGAAATCAGCTGGATGGATATGAGCTACGACGAGCAAGACAAACCTGAAAATTTGCCTAGTGTCATGTCAAAAACGAAAATGAGTGAATTCATTGAAGAAACTGACCAAAAGTTCATTTTGCTTTATGATTTTTTACAGATGTGGATTTTCTTGATTGAACTTGTTGAT
This sequence comes from Crocinitomicaceae bacterium, assembly GCA_041688525.1. Taxonomy (GTDB): domain Bacteria; phylum Bacteroidota; class Bacteroidia; order Flavobacteriales_D; family Crocinitomicaceae; genus UBA2040. The sequence continues at coordinate 3,898 of JBDNIA010000036.1, forward strand.
TACGAAAAAGTTGGCCCTGATGAGGCTCAAATACTGCTATCTATTGGCAATTCACCGGCTGAAGACTCCAAAGCTATAAGTGAAGAAATATTTGATGGCGATGACCTAGAGGAAGAAGAAGACGAATACGGCTTCAATAACCCTGATGACGGTTTCGATGAAGGAGATTACGGTGATTACGAAGAATTTGAATACTAATGATAGAAAAAAAAATCGGCGATCCTATTGGAAATGCCATATTGACTTATGCTGAAGACAGACGTCCAGCAGATATTATCGTGAAATCAGAAATTTGCGACGACGATATTATTCCTTTAGAGGTTCTTTTCAGACCTTTCGATGAAATGCCAGAATTGGAACAAATCGCACTCGAGGAATCGAGAGGAAAAGTTTTGGATGTTGGAGCCGGTGCAGGCGCACACGCAAAATATTTGAAAGAACTTGAATTAGAAGTTGAATGCATCGATATCTCACAAGGAGCAGTTGATTATTTGATAGACATGGATTACAAGGCACGTAAAGTTGATTTCTTCGATTTAAAAGAAGAGAAATACGATACCATTCTAATGTTAATGAATGGAATTGGGATTGCTGGCACCTCGAAGAATTTTGAGAAAACACTTGAACATGCGAAAAGCATGCTGAACGAAGGAGGACAAATTCTCTGCGATTCATCTGATATTAAATATTTATATGAGGACGAAGATGGCTCCATGCTGATCGATTTAAACTCTGAATATTATGGTAACTTCCGTTTCCAAATGAAATTCAAAAGTGAAGTTGGTCCTTGGTTTGATTGGCTGTATGTTGACTTTGAAAATCTTTTTAAAGCAGCGAAAGCTGTTGGACTAAAAGCAAGTAAGATTTACGATAAAGACGATCACTTCTTAGCACAAATTACACTCGCAGACTAAAAATGAAAAAGCTCTTAAATATTTGGATTCTCTTCTTCTTCAGCGCTTGTTTTGCCCAAGAAAATATTTCCGAATTAAAAGCAGATGACGGTGTTTTTTGGAAAATTCAAAACAAAGCAAACAAAAAAATAAGTTATATTTTCGGAACTATTCATCTAATTGACAAGGATAAATATGTCCTGCCAAAAACCGTATACAAGCGTTTAGAAAAGTCCGAACTCGTTATCCTGGAATTGGACGATCTAGAGAACCAATCTAAGGTTTTTGATTTGCTCATACTCAAAGAGGGCCGAATGACAGATATTCTCAATTCTTCTCAACGAGATTCTTTGTATGCTTACACAAAAATGAAATTGGGAATGGATTCGCTTCTTTTCGAAAAATCTATGGGAAAATTTAAACCCATATTTTTTTTACAACTTCCCTATGCCTCACTGATACTAAAATGTGAAAGTTACGATAAGAATCTTTATCAACTCGCAAAAGAAGCGCAAATTCCCATTCTAGGCTTAGAAACGATGGAAGAACAAATTGGATTTTTTGATAACCTATCAAACAAGACAAAGGTACAAATGATTATGCAAGTGATAAGCGACACCAACAATTTCAAAAAAGCATGGGATCAAATGCAAGATCTTTACTCAAACCAAAAAATATCAGACTTAGTTTCTATAAACACGGGAACAGCTGACATTACAACATTTTTCGAGAAAACACTTTCTTCCGATCGAAATTTGAAATGGGTTCAAATCTTAACTCAAAAAATGAATGAAAAATCAATTTTCGTTGCAGTTGGCGCTGCTCATTTACCAGGTAAAGATGGCTTACTGAATTTACTAAAACAACAAGATTTCGAGGTCACAAGAGTAGAAATAAAGCTTAAATAGGCACATTTTATTCTGAAGTTTAAATTATCTTTGAACTAATTAAAATCTAGCAAATATGAGTAAAAGCAATTTCTTTTTTATAACACTAATA
>JBDNIA010000294.1:0-20635 GCA_041688525.1 Crocinitomicaceae bacterium
TAAAGGATAATATGCATACTACAGAATATTTGAAAGAACTAGAACAATTGCACAGTAAAAAAACGTTTGGTTTAGGAAAAAAAATACCAAAGCGAGTTAATCAATTAATAACGAGCGAATTAATTAACTCTATGTTAGATTTTGGCTGCGGCAAAGGAATGGCATTTTCTACATTAAGCAGTGATAAGTTTAAAGTTTTTAACTATGATCCTATAACTTCACCTATTGAACTTCCCAACATAGTAGATTTAGTTTATAGCAGTGATGTATTAGAACATATAGAACCTACGTTATTAAACGCTACGTTGGATCAATTATTTTCAATTGGACAAAAGTATCAATATCATTTAATTGCTTGCCATCCTGCAAAAAAAACATTAAGTGACGGGCGTAATGCACATTTAATAATCGAGAACCCCGATTGGTGGAAGGTTAAAATGATAGACCCGAGATGGAAAATTATTCATGAAGAAATATTAGAGTTTGAGGTTCAACCTAAAAAAGGCCCATTACTACATATTAAAAAATATATTGTATTCATGGAAAAAGTATAAATTTGTTAAACGGAAATTATAAAAAATATGAAGCAAGTAAGGTAAAAGATGAAGTGTAAGGCAGGTGACATTGCTCGTATTATCTATTCGATACGTCCAGAGAACGTAGGACGAGTTGTAAAAGTAGTAGAATACATTGGTAAGTTTCAACAACAAGAGCAGTGGGAATTTAGAGGTATGCCTTGCACGGCGCCTGTTCACGATCACTACTGGTGGATCCAAGGTGACGACATAGCAAGCGGGTTCGGTCCAAGTCCTAAGGCATACATTGCTGATACATGGTTAGAACCAATCCGACCAGAAGAAGAAAAAGAAGAATCTAAAGCAGAAAAAGAGCTTGACATATTCTTCTAAATGTATTACAATAGTATTTGTAAGTTATTAACAAAGAGAAAATAAGTATATGAACACAGGTAAAGTAAAATGGTTTAATGAAGCCAAAGGATTTGGATTTATTACTCCAGACACTGGTGGTGCAGATTTGTTTGCACACTTTTCACAAATCACTTCAAGTGGATTTAAAACTCTACAAGAAGGGCAAATTGTAACTTTTGAAATTACACAAGGCCCAAAAGGCGCACAGGCTAGCAATATCCAGTCCGCCTAAGAAATTGTTGTAATCCCTTCAAAGTGAAGGCATCCTGGACGGGGGTGCGAATCCCCCCAGGTCCACCAAAAGTGTACTCACCATGACTGGTTGGTAAAAAGAATTTGAACTCTTGAGTATGCTTTTGATGGGCCTGCATAGTTTCGACAGGGTGAGATAATGGAGACGGCAACACGGTAGGCGATGACCGTTAATCAAGCAAAAAAAGTAAACGCAAACAGCGAGTACGCACTAGCAGCCTAAGGGCAGCTACAAGGTAGTTAGACCTTGTTACCAAACATAGCAGAGAGAGCAGTTTAGGCTGCTCTTTTTTTATGACTAAATAACTACATAGTTAATTAGGAGTAACAATGAAAAAGTTTTTATATCTATTAGCATTGATGCCGTTTACTGCGTTCGCTAATCCAATCGACAACAACTGTCCTCAACACACAACACTAGGTGCTCCTATTAGCAGCATTACTACAAACACACAATACGTTTGCCACGGTAATTATGCACTGCATTATCGCTATGATACCAAGACAGCAGAGTATGTTGTAGAGCATTTAGATACTACAGACATCACAGGTCCCGCTAAACGTAAGAATAACTTTGGTCCTGATCCTAAAGTAGACGATGATAAAGAAGCACAGTTGGAAGACTACAAAGGACATCCGTACGATAGAGGACACTTATCACCAGCAGCAGACAATCGTACTGATGACAAACAGATGAGCGAAAGTTTCTTCCTTACTAATATGATTCCACAAGATCCAGGTAACAACAGAGGCATCTGGCGTATACTTGAAGTTGGTGTGCGTAATACAGCAGCCGCAGGTAACGACATATATGTTATCAGTGGAACTATCTATGACGCAGGATACAAAACTATTGGCAACAACTTAGGGGTTCCAACACGTATTTGGAAAATTATTTACAATGCAACCACAGGCGATACTATTGCTTTCTTATTTCCAAATGAGAAGCTGAGTACAAAAGACTTGCCCAAGTATGCAGTTAGTGTGGACACCGTTGAAGCAGCAACTGGCATCAATGTATTTCCAAAACTTGCTGAAAAAGCTGAAGCAAGTTTTGATGCAGCTAAGTGGCCTGAAATAATTAAGCAAGATTAGCAGCTACTTATAAATAAACATAGCAGTTAATAGGACAGTAAAATGAAGTTTGCAGATTATATAGTTGGTATGCTAGCAACAGGAATAATGATTCTGCTGTGCATAGTTATTTTAGGTGATTACATGATTGCCATGCGAACTGACAGAGTTCTAGATCCAGAAATTATCACGCTAATGAAAATGAGTATCACAGGGCTAATAGGAATTATCGGCGGATACTTAGGCGGCAAACAGTCAACAAAGGACGATAAAAATGAGTAATGAAACAGCACAAACAGGTAACGATAATGTTGGCGCAAGTGCAACAGCATATGCAGGCACAGATACAACTAAAACAAGTGCAAGCGCCGGTGTTAGTGTATCAACAGAAGCACACGCAGGAGTAGATACAAGCACATCAGTAGACAGCGTTGACCTAGGTGCAGAAGCACACGCAACAACAGAAGCACACGCAACAGCAGGTACTACAGCAGGCTTTGACGGACGTAATGCAAGTGCAGAAGCAGGTGCTAATGTTGGTACAAGCGTAACAGCAGGAGCAAGCACAAGTGTATCAGGTGGAGGAGTAACTTCAACTACCGAAGCACACGTAGGCGCACAAGCAAGTGCAGGTGTAGATGCTAGCGCACAAATTGGTGCAGATGGTGCAACTGCTAACGCCGGTGCTATTGCAGGAGCCAGTGTAGGTGCAGGAGCAAGCACCGGCGTATACGACGATAGCGGCAACGGCGCACAAGCAGGCGCAGGCGTTAGTGCAGGCGCACAAGTAGGCGCACAAGTAGGTGGTGGAGCAACTATGGATAACGGTGTTGCAACTATCGGCGCCAGCGGTAAGGTAGCATTACTAGTAGGAGTCGACGTTGATACAAGTGTTAGCGTTGATACTAAGCCAGCACAACAAGCAGTAGTTAATACAGCAACTACAGTAGCAACAGACACAACCAAAGTAGCCGAGAAAGTTGCAGCACCGGTCCAACATGCAGGCAACACTATTGCCAAACCGTTTAAAAAGATCAAAAAGCCTAAATGGCTGTAAAATAAGTTGACAATTAGCTAAACTCCTGCTATAATGATAACATAGTAACAAAGCAGGAGTTTAGTTTTGACAATGCACTTACATCATCCCAGTCTTAGTCTTAATGGCAAACGCAAAGGTAAAGTTAAATTTCGCAATGCTGCAGAAGCTCAGAAGGCTCGTGAACTGGATGCCAGCTGGAAGGAACTGCAAAAGCGTTGGGGAGTAGAAGCAGAAGATAAAAAACGTCGACGAGCAATGGAGGCTGCGCCGCTGGACTACGATGTGCGTATCCCTGCAGAACGAAGCACTGCACATCATAAGAGTTTAGATACAGGACACAAAGGCGCAGTAAGTAGCCCGCAGATTCTCAAGTACACTGGAACTAAAATTAAAGGCATTAGTCAAATGGCTAAATCAAATGCAGTGCCAGTATTTAATACAGACCACATTATAGAAATTGCTCGTATGCGTCGATAACTAAACTGCGCACATAAAATTGAGTCAAAATGTCTTAAATATTTAATGAGAACTACTATGAAATTAATTACAGCCATTGTCACCATCATTATTTTTGGAGCATCAATTGCAAGCACCATTGTTGTTGCTGATACATTAGCAGAAATTCCCCAAGAATTGTTTACAAAAGTAGAACGACCACAACTTTATTGTCTTGCTAAAAATATCTATTTTGAAGCACGGGGTGACACTTTGGCAGGGCGTTACGCAGTTGCCGATGTAGTACTTAATCGTGTAAAAGATAGGCGCTATCCTAATACTATTTGTGAAGTTGTACGACAAGGTAAACAAGATAGCAACGGTAATATGATTAAGAACAAGTGCCAATTTAGCTGGTATTGTGACGGCAAAGAAGATACTATGCATAATGCAGAAATGTGGAGGCAGTCACAAGCAATTGCATACCAAATTGCAATCCTACGTACTATGCGTGGAATTACAGAAGGTGCGACCCATTATCACGCAACTTATGTAAATCCAGTCTGGAATCGCGCCATGGATGATATTGGGCGCATTGGTGCTCACTTGTTCTTTAGAGTTCGGTAAGTAATTTTACCAAAATAACTTGACAACTGCCTAGTATAGTGTATACTAGTAAATGTAGTAACAACTTTATAGGCACAAGAGGCTAATATGAAAAACACATTTATTAAACTTGGTTTGATTGCGGCTGCAATCAGTTTGACAGCATGCTCAGGTATGCGAGAAATTAAAGAGCTCAAAAGCTATGCAGAACCTAAATGGTATGCAGATTGCGCCGAATCAGGCGTTGAGGGCATGCTTTGGTGGAAAGAAGAATATGTATATGCATGCGGTGGCGGTCAGTCACGTTTCTTCCAAGCAGGTGAAGAACAAATGTATGCTATTGCAATGAATCATTATGCAAAACGTATTAACGGTAATATCAATAGTAAGACTGTTATCCATATTAACAACGATACACGTAGTACTGATACATTTATTTCCTACTCAGTTACTGATACATCAATTCGTGAGCACATTGCACACGAACGTGCCAAGTTCAAATACAAAGGCGAGTACTATACTTTTGTAAAGTTGAAAATGGAAAAAGCAACATTTGATAAATTGATCGCTGAAGCTAAATCAAAACGCCCTGCGGTACAATAATGTTTAGGCTAGTAGTAATACTAGGAGCAGTGTTAGCATTAGCTGCCTGCTCCTCAGCACCGAAGTATGAGTATCATGACGATGCACAATACTGTTACCAAACAACAAAGATCTACACTCAAGGCAACACAGTTAGCAGTGAAGGTCTAACAGAATGTACAGACAAGCCTAGAGTTGAGCATGTTGTTAAGGACGTTGGTGTAGCAAGCGACTGTAGAATTAGTCGTCCGTTAGATACTAAACGTGGTGATCCTAAAGCAGGCGAAACACTACTTTGTAAATTCACAGACCATCGTGGTCAAACAACTTGGAGACCAGTAAATGCGGCATTTGCTTATCCTACTTTCAATTAGTTTTTTAACTGCGTGTTCTTCTACGCCAGGTACTAACTATAGTGTAGCAACTGACTACCAACCTAATAAGAGTGTGTATGACCTAGGCTTTAATATTATTAAACGCCATTACTACACTGTGCCCAAAGAAGCACGAGCAGAATATACAACCTGTGTAGACTACGCCCTACGAGAAATGCAAGCAGGTGAACAATGCAAATGGGAAGTTCCTGGCCAGGCTATTGGGATAGTGAAGCTAGTACAAATTGATGCAACAGGATGCCATACAATGTTCAATACTATGATGTATAGAGGCAAACAAAAGAATTGGCAGGAAACTGCCTGCTACAACGGGAGTACCAAGCGTTGGAAGTTTATAGAGTAATAGTAAAGGTTAATTATGCAAACACACGGCCATAAATACACTACAATGTTTCTAGCACTACTCACAATGATTACAGCACTGTCTATCAGTGCCGTTGCAATTTATTACTCAGTGGCAGGCCTTGTGGCTATCTTTGCCGCAGCCGCTGTTCCAATTATGATTATGGGCGGCACACTTGAAATTGCTAAACTAGTTACAGCAGTATGGTTGCATAGATATTGGTCAATTGCTACCTGGTGGTTAAGAACCTATCTTGCGTTAGCAGTTGTTATCCTCATGTTTATTACAAGTATGGGTATCTTTGGCTTTCTAAGTAAAGCACATATTGAGCAAACTAGTGCTAGTGCAGAAAGTGTTGCACAAGTAGAGCGCCTGACTACAGAAATTGCAAGGCAAAATGATGTTATTAAACGAGCAGAACTAAAGACTAACTCTTTACAAACAAGCGGAACAGGCGCTGATGCAAATGTACAAGCGCAGATTGACAAAGAACAACAGCGCATTGACACTGCATATGCTCGTATCCAACCTGCTATCGATGAGCAGAATAACACCATTGGTTCGCAAGCAAAGTTGTATCAAGATGAATTAGATAGAATTGATACTGCTATGCGAACTGTAGTAGGTTATATCGACAGTGGTGACAAAGAAAGCTATAAAAAAGCACAAGCAATTATTGGAATTAAACCTGATGGTGCGTTTGGTAGCGGAAGCACAAGAGCATACACTGCCTGGAAAGATGCAAAGAACGCTGAACGTAAAGTGCTGCTAACTAACATTCAACAAGCAACTAATAATCCGCAAGCTCGTGCAGCCACTAGAGAGATTAAACGTATACGTACCGCAGTAGAAATACAAATTGCAGAGTCCAACAAACTGATCAATCGTTTGAGAGCAAACATTGGCAAGGTAGACAAGACTGCTGATATTGATGCACAAGTAGATGAGCAGAATGCTCGTATTAAAACTGCTAACGACAGTATTGATAAACTTACAGAAGAAAAATATACGTTAGAAATTGAATATAGAAAACTAGAAGCCGAAGTAGGCCCAATCAAATATATTGCTGAATTTGTCTATGGCGAAGAAGCAGATAAGAACATGCTTGAAAAAGCTGTTACATGGGTAATTATAATTATTATCTTTGTATTTGACCCACTTGCTGTTCTATTATTAATCGCAAGTCAGTATACGTTTGAGTACCATCGTAAACAAAAACAAGAAGAACATGAAGAAATGGCTTCTGATGATTGGGAACTCTACGAAAAGGCAAGAGATGAATTGGTGGCACAAAATGTACCACCAACTTTTACAGAGCAAGAGCCTGAATGCCCAGACTGCAAAGCAAAAGTTCTTTTTGAGTGTGTGGCTTGCAGCAGCAACAATTACTCACAGCCTGATGGACTTACCCCAGAAGAAATTGCAGAACCCTACATCAATGTAGAACCTAACTACGAGGCCGACGACGGACCTTTAACTGATGATCAGGTTCATCAGATTGAAGTACACGCTGATGAACCAGCTAAAGTAGTAGTTGCCATTCCTGACACAAAGAATAGAATGTTCTATCCTGAAGAGCTTGAGGCAAAAAAAAAACTATAGAATCGTTGGACGAGTTAAGACTGACTGAAGAACAGTTAGATGAACTAGATGAGCATCCAACGTGGCAAGATGCTAAACAACGTTGGAAAGATGATCATCCAGACGAAACACTTAAAGATTATAAATTAAAATACCTACATGGTATTATTAACAAACTGCCCTGGGAAGACTATGTATCAGAACCAGAAGTGCCCGAACAAAGTGGTTATATACAAAACCAAGAGCAAAACGAAAACTCAATTTGGAATCGCATAGGTAATAAGTGAATAAAATAAACTTAATAACTCCGCCTGATAGGCTGTATAATAACAACTACAGTTTCCTATTAATCTACCCAAGTATTGCAATAAAAGAACAATTTAACAATCTAATATCCGAAATAGACCGTGCCTTTAATGTCTACTTGTATGAAGTAGAAAATGATGCTCATGATCCTGATTGGTTACTTGGATTGGCTAAACAAGCAGATTGCGTTATCCTTGATATTGATAATTGCCCAAGTAATATTACAGTCTTATCCTCATACTTTATTGCCAATTCTAACACTTACTGGTTGACAAATGGGGAGCAGTTGTTTTATAATAAGATAAGTCCAAACAGAATATATAATTTAGATAGCATTGTACATGGAGGTACACTTGAAAAAGAATAACTTTAAACCATCGAGTAATCCGATGAACGACGGAACACATATTGAAGTAAGAAATGGCGACATAACAGGAGCCATTCGTAGATCTAAAAAGAAAGTACAAGACCTCGGGTATTAATTATGACAATGCATACAGAACTTTGGTTTCCTACAGTTGTGTGGAGTGCTATAATTCATATGATAAACAACTCAACCATAAAGTCCTGGGCCTATGAAAAGCAAAAGACAGATAAGGGTAGAGTTGTTAGCAACTCCGGCGGTTATCAAAGCAACGATATTCGATCAAGCGAGTGCGAAGAAGTTGATAAACTAGTTGCACATCTTAATACTGAAATAAATCTTTGCGCAGCGCAAGTAGGAATGAAAGATTTAGAACTGTATAATATCTGGATTAATATTAATCCGCCTGGCGGATATAATCACTTGCACAATCATGTAGGTAGTGTACTAAGCGGTGTTTATTATGTTGATGCAGATACAGATCAAGGCAACATACAGTTCGAACGTAACGACGGTGCTGAATATCATATTCCAACTGATACTGCTCAAGAAACCTACTATACTAGTACTAGAGCAACCTATGCTTGCAAAACTGGTGCGCTGTATATTTTTCCAGGTTGGTTAAAACACAGTGTACAAGGTAATAGATCAAACAAAGATAGAATTAGTATATCTTTTAATTATGGTGAAAAGAAATGAGAATTGAACAGGACGTCAAACTAGACTACAAGGATGTATTAATCCGATCTAAGCGTAGTATACAAAGAAAAACAGTTTGTACAGTTTTATGGTATGAGTAGCGAAACAGCAAACACAAAACACTTTGGCGGATTAAAAGAATACCGTAGCAGTGAAGGCAGAACTGTGCTTGTACCGTATAAGGGAGATGTAGCACAAGTAGTACAAGATTTGCTTGGAGGAATTCGATCAACTTGTACTTATGCAGGCGCTAAGACGCTAAAGCAACTTAGCAAATGCACAACATTTGTACGTGTTACTCAGCAATTTAATGGTGTGTATGTGTCGAACGATAAATAATTCTGTAAGGGTTACATTATTAATCCTGCTTATTAAAAGAGAAAAAAAATGACCGTAGATATTGATGTAAGAATTGATGAAAAAATTAAACAGCAAACTATTACTCCCAGTAAGTATAAAGTAATTTTACTTAATGATAATACTACTCCAATGGAGTGGGTAGTTAAGATGTTGTTAGATATTTTTAAACACTCTGAAACTACAGCACATGAGCTAATGTTAACTGTTCACACGGAAGGTAGTGCAGTGTGTGGAATATATACATTTGAAATAGCAGAACAAAAAAGTGTAGAAGCAGGTACGCTTTCAAAAGATAATGGATTTCCATTAAAATTTAGGCTGGAACAGGAATGAGTAATTTAAAAGAACTTACTAAAGATCAACATAGTAATGCAGAACGTCAAGGTTTTGTAAAGGTTATTATGAGTGGTAAAATTAATCCTGAATTATATGCTACATATCTTTGGAATCAACATAAAAAATATGATCTATTAGAGGCGGTGGCAACAGCTAATGGACTATTAGATAATTTAGTTAACATTAGAAGAAAACTAAAAATTGAGCAAGACTTTCTTGAATTATGGAGCAAAGACACTCCTCCAGTTTTAGTACCTAGTACAAACGAATATATTGCACACATGAGAGATATCATGCACGATGCTGACAAATTAATGGCACACATTTATGTATTGCACATGGGTGACCTTAGCGGCGGCCAAATGATTGCAAAGCGTGTTCCAGGTGAAGGCCGCATGTATCAATTCGATGGTGACACCGATGCACTTAAAGTTGCAATCAAAGCAAAAACAACTGATGACATGGCTGACGAAGCAAAGTACGTGTTTGAGTCAGCAACAGCATTATTTAAAGAACTTATGGAGTTAGACATTGAGCATTATCTGGAACAAACTGATTGATTGCAAAGATGAGATTATACAAATCTTTAATGAAAAAGCAATTGAATATAGCGAGCCCGGTCTTGCACATTTTAATAACGATACTTGGGTTAATCGCGTTTGGCACAATAATAATGTACGCCGTGCCCACATTGATGTAGTGGACGCTAGAGATTCAAAAGGACTGTGGATGATGCATGTATGCGTATTCCCAGTGCTAAACAATCCGGGTCCCATTTACGGCTTTGATGTAATTTCAGGTAAGACTAAAATGACCGGAGCCTTCCACGACTTTAGTGCAAGTGCCGATCTAGACAATCCTATGATTGCCGGATATAAAGAAAGCGTAGCAGACTTTATTCCTAGCAAGCAACGACAGCTACCAGAATGGGCTACTAACATCTTTACAGATAAAATGCTTGCAGCGGGCAACGTAAGCACAGAAGAAGAAGCAGTTGCTATTATACAACTTGCATTAAACAACCTTCGTGCATACTTTGATGAGATTGGTGAGTTTACCGGATTAGGCAATATAGATTTAGTAACAGCCGCACAAAACTATTACTGTCACAATCAACAGCAAAATCCGCATACTCCTCGCACTATGAAAAGTTTAGGCTTAGACGAAGCAGACGTGGATAGGTTCTGTACCGATATGTTGTTTCCTAAGATAAATACTTAAAAGAAATTAGGATTACTTCATGCGATATAGCGATTTTAAATTAATAGAAACAAAAATCTTAGCAGAAGGCCAGGGCCTAAGAGCTGCGACACCAGGCGAAATTTATGTTGATAGAGACGGAACAGAATACAGTTTTGTTGTCTGGGACTTTAAGTATCCTAATGATGCAGATGGATTTGAAACACCTGAAGCAGTAAACGCTGCTGTTGAAGAAATAACTAGAACAAATCCAAAGGTTGATATACGATGGATTAATCAACTTGGCAGAGGTAGAGCCTTTGGATTTGCAAAATTCCAAGCTGAAGATAAAAGAGAAATTTGGTTAGGAAAATATTTCCAAAAAGTAAATCCAACAAATACAATTAAAGATGGTGAAGCTACGGCTGTAAGTTTATCTCCTAGTAACGGAAGTGCAGCTACCAAATCTACTGTTAATATGCAACCCGGACAATTAGGAGTTGCTGACGGACGTACTAGATCTGTACAAGCTATTATTAATGAAATTAAAAATCACGAGATGAGCGACATGCTCACTCAAGCAACACTACAAGCAGCAAAAAATGAAACTATTATATTTGTTGCAGGGGCACAGTATAAGTCGGCTATTCAAGATGATTTTTGTGAAGTACTAGCACCGATTGCCTTAATTGGACGACACAGTGTAGTTAACGGTCCGATTGATCAAGCAATTGCAGATATTTTTAAAGGTAGTAATTTAAAAGGTGCAGGTGTGATGTTCCCAGAAGGACAGAATAATCCGCTAATTGATGCTTACATTATTAAAGATGGTATTCAAATGGGAATTAGTCATAAAGGCAAGCAAGGTGCTAAAGCTAGTATTACTAATATATGGAAAGCAAAAGAAGAAGCTGCTAAAACACAAACAGGCCGGGCGTACATAGCAAAGTTTGCCGAAGCTGTTGCAATTTTAGATATTTGCAAAGATCAAGGACAAGCAGTACAACCAATTACACTTGCTGAAAGATATAAGTTAATATCTACCCAAGAGGCAGCTAAACTTACAGAGTTAATGCAAAATCCAATGGCCGAAGAATTAAAATTAGTTGGAAATCCTCAAGCACCAAGTGCTGTTGTTAGACAAGCTACCCCAGAAGATTTACAAAAAGTACCTCGTAAGTTGCAGAAAATATTTACCATGGGAGGCTATAAACCAGGAAGCTATGTAAGTTATCTATGTCTAGCAAGAGTGGCAACAATGGTGGCACAATATATTAATACTGATCCTAAAATTGATTTTGGAGAAGCTATTCGTTCATTCCTAAATAGTTCTGCAATGGTGCAGGCAAAAACTATAGTAGGTACTCAAGGTGAAGATGCAGTTGTTAAGAGTATTACTGTTGTTTACCCGCCTAACTTTCAAGAAAAAGCAAAAATTGAATCCAACGCATATTATGGCACAGGTATAAAAAGTAAGTTCTCTTTTAGTTTGCCAAGAACTTAACAGTATACCATTACTAAGTAAGTTTATACTTTTTCATTTTAGCAATCAACGCAGTGCGGCCTATGTCTAATGACTGGGCCGCTTTTGTTTGATTACCGTAAGAAAATTTAAGTGCGTTAAAAATGCGTTCACATTCTAATGCTTCTAATTCTGCACACAAACTGTACTGATCACGCTCGGGCATTACTTCACCTACATTGGCCCACATTTCGTCAAACATATTAAAAAAGTATTCTTGTTCTTTTTGTGTATTCATTTTGTTTCAATTATATGTGTAGTAAATTCTATAAAGATATTCACTTAAATACAATATGAGGTGTATTTAATGAAGCTACTACTAACAGTATTACTATTTATAACAGCGACAACTGTAAACGCAAGCGACTTAACGTTTGACTTTAAAAGTCCGGGTAGTAACGACAATGGACAGCAGTCGTTGTGGAATAAGCTAGTGGAGACATCATATGCTCGTTGAACTTGCCGCGGCGAATGCTGCATTTGATATCGTTAAACAGACTGTGGCCAATGGTAAAGAACTATGGGAAGCAAGCCAAGCACTGGCCACTTACTTTGGACTCAAGCGTGAGATACAACAACAAGCTCACAAGCACGGATACAAGTCGGACATTGCAGCATTCATGGCAGCAGAGGAACTTGCAGCAAACGAGACACAGTTAAAGGAACTAATGATCTACGGTGGGCGCGCCGGCATGTGGGATTCATGGTTAGAATTCCAAGCTGAAATAAAACGCAGCAAGGACAGAGAAGAAGCAGAAGAAGCACAGCGCAGATACCTTCGTAAAAAACGTCTTGGCGAAATATGCATGTGGGTAGGAATTTCAATAGTAGCTGTGGTATTTGTAATTAGTGTAATATTCACAACTCTGGCAATAGTAAAATACAACTAAGTGTTAGGAAAACAAAGTAGCCGGCTGCAAGTGCCCCTGCAATTGGAAATCCGACTTTGCTAGACTAATGTTAAAAAGTCCATAAAAAACGCCCTCACGCTCCACTCTAGTATTTACCATTTTCTTAGTATATTACTGGTTGACATTATTAAATAAAGGTGTTATTATAATAATACGTAAGTTATTAGGAAATGCACAATGGATAATGAATATTACAACTGGAATAATTTGATAGATGCTACTGCTCGCGGGCGTATGGTTACAACTGTTGATGAGATTATTGCGTCAGGTAATTACTTTACCAACAGTCCTAGATTTCAAACCAAGCTGAATGTATTCGGGTTGCAAAGCAGCGATTGGGTAAATCTTAAAATGAGCTTTATCTGGAGTTGCTTTGCATTTATGAATAGAGAAGTACAGATTAAGAACATACAAAGTTGGAGTTTTCAAACTAGCCTAAAGACTGCCGAAGATAGAGATAAACTTTGGCATCATCACAATCATAACCCTGAAACTACTACAGTTAGCGGAGTATATTACTTACAGTCGCCATTTGGTGTGCGTACAAATACAGCAGGAACAGAACTAGCACCCAACGGTGTTGATGGCGAAGGCAAATACTTTGTACCTTGGAAGACAGGACATTGGATGATCTATCCTGGTAAGATTTGGCATCGCCCGGGTATATTACAATCAGATAGTAATAGGTACGTTGTAGCAGCAGACATGGAGTTTTAAGATAGAAAAATGTATAAAGGTTAAATAACAGATGAAAACAATATATAATCAAGAAGAAATATTTGAGGATATCCCAGGTGATACTGAGCAAGTCATTATGAAAATCCCGGATGAAATTGCAGAAGCTGCTGGATTTAAGCTAGGCGATACAATTAAAGTATCATGGGGTGACCAAGGTACAATAATTATAACCAAAGTAGATGATGCCAAAGAATAATGATTTAATCAAACTGGAAGGACAAGTAATTGATGTCCTTCCAAATCAAACATTCAAAGTACATCTAGAAAACGATTACGAAGTAATATGCTATACTGGCGGCAGATTGCGCTTAAATAAGATCCGTATTATTTTAGGAGATCGAGTAAGAGTTGAAATGACACCTTATGATCTTACCAAAGGCCGCATCTCATTTAGACTTTAATATTAACGTATTATTTCTTAGGTTGACAACTTTTTAGTTTTGTGCTATAATTATAGCATGAACAGTATAAAAGCAATTGGCGGCAAAGCCTATCAGCGCAAGTATGTAGAAAGTATTACTGAGTTTTGTATTGAAACTCTAATGCCTCGTATGCGTTTGCTTGATATTACTATTAACCTCAGTTCACCTAAAGGTGTAATGGGATACTGTCAAGAGCTAGAAGACAATAGAACATTTGAAATTGAAATAAATCGCAAGTTAACGCTGCGTAAAATGCTAGAAACAGTTGCACACGAAATGGTGCATGTAAAACAGTATGCTCGTAGAGAACTTGGACACGACTATAAGTGGCGCGGAAAAACTTACAGTCCAGAAAAAGTAGCATATTGGGATCTTCCTTGGGAAATTGAAGCAAACGGTCGAGAACTAGGATTGTTTGTACGGTGGTGTGAACTGCATACACATCGAGCAAATTGGACACAATTAGATTGACATCCTTTCAAAAGATGTTATACTTAGTACATAGGCAACAACACAAAGGCAAATAACATGGCTACTACAGACGAATTTGTAAAGTATGATGTTCGGTATTTTGATGAATTTTCAAAATATCTAAATTTTGATAAACAAGATATGAAGACACTTCGCAAGTGTGTTCAAATGGGACTAGTTCAACGAGAACGCCTAGTAGAGCTTGCAATTAGTAAGGTTGGCGGAATTGAGATGGATAGTACTCACGGGCAAGACCATGCAGACGGAACAGATACAAAAACTGTTGTAAGTAGCATACGCAACAATAATAAATCTAAAGGCTGCTGGACTCATAGTTTCAATGTTAGAAAAATTGCTTCTAAAAACGGGCCGTTGCGTGTAGTTGCATATAACAAAATACTAGATAAATTTCATTACTTTTTCATTCCACACAGTGCATTCCAGCATTGTAAGCACACTGTAGAAATTGTAGTAGAGCAAGCTAGTGGATTATATGTCCGTCCACAATTTAATGGCATAGCCAATCGTAATCGTAAATGGTGGCAGTATGAAGCAAAATCTTTTGAAGATATGTGTAATACTCGACCAAACGACGTTCGTACACGTAATTCTTTAGTACAAAGTCAATTTAAAAAATTATTTGACAAAATGGTATAATTAATATTGCGAACATTGGTTATAGAAGGAGAAATGACATGCCGCAAAAAATAACAGCTGAGATATCAGCACAAGAATTCCAAGACAGTTTTGGATTTGCAGAAGCAAGTGGATTATACAACGATGAGTTGTTTAGACTAGTTGTAAACAAGTTTGGACGTTGCTATTGGTTACTTGCACACGATAATTTACAAGGTCCACGGTTTAGTGGAAACAATGTATACTATCAAGGTAATAACTCAAGACTAATTCGCACTATCTATCCTAATGCAAAACGCATTATTGATGTTGGGTCTAACGTAGGCAACAATACTATTGCTTACAGCGAATGGGCTGAAAATGTAGAATCGTTTGAACCTACACCCACTACACTTAAAATGTTAAAAGCAAATATTGCTATTGCTCAACAGCAAGACCTTAACGGTGTGTATTGGAAAGGCACAGATGAAACTGGAGAAGTCTTCAGAGACAAAGATGCTACAGCAGGTTGGTATACTTACAAAGGTATACATCAAAGTATGAATCTAATAGCAACTACTACAGTACACGAAGTTGCCGCAACTAATCGTAATGAAGGCACTATTGATATTTTAGATCACACAGATCACGGTGGCCACAATCATGTAGTTTTAGACAGTGCTAATGTTAAGTTACGTCCTAGTCAAAATCTTGTGCCTGTACCAGCACGTACAATTGACAGCTATAACTTTGAAGATGTAGATGCTATTAAGATTGATGTTGAAGGTAGCGAGCTATTGGTTATACAAGGCGCAAAAGATACAATCGACCGGTGTCGTCCGAGTGTGCAAGTTGAGATAGTACCAAAACAATGCAAACTATTTGGATACGATCCGCAAGCATTGTATGACTTTTTTGAACAACGTGATTATGTTTGTGTAAGTGCAGTACGTAGACCTGTTAATGCAGAACAGCGTGGACTGTTCTTTGGCAAAGATATAGGTATGCAACATCAACAGATCAAAAAATATATGGATCGATTGTTTGTACCACGTGAAGTGCATTTAGCAACTGATTATGGTGCTATGAAACAAGCAGATAACACTTTTGGACAACTTTTTGATTGACATCTTACTATAAGATGTTATTATATAGTATATGTTAAACAACTTAGGCAAATGAGGCAACTATGACACAACGTTTTTATCACGAAGATCTATTAGACGAGTTTGGTGACGATCTTGATCGTATTTTTGGTCCTATCGAAGCACGTACAAAAGGACTAACTAGTCTAGCTGGGCAACCAGATGGTGATCTTAAGGCTATCCTTAAAGGACTTAAAACTAAAGTAATCGACTGTGCAGCCTTTATGCCCAAGCGCCAGCCGTTCCTTAATGTAGTAAAAGAAGTACTACGTGTAATGCGTGACAGTGTAGATCCTGAAACAGGTAAGAGCATCTTTGACGGTTATAATCTTCCTTACTTTATCGAAGAAGATCGTGTACAAGGCGCTGAAGAATTTGCGTGGAACACAGTTTACATTGATTATAATGTACAGCGTAACATTGATGTTGCACACATCATCAAAGACATTTTGATCGAGTGGGATACAAAACTTTGTGACCCTGCACACGGACGTCGACAGTCAGATGGTACACTTGATGTTAACGACTCACAACACGCTACTTGTAGCCGTGCATTAGTTGGTGCTCGTGTATGTCCTGCAACTTACATTGTAAGTGACGCAAAAAGTGATAACGCTAACCAGTTTGGCGCACGTAATATTTCAAACAAAACCACTGAATGGTTTGATGATTATAAAGTACGAGTATATCGCGGTCAAGCAATGGAAAAAGAAGGCTTTCCTGCAAAAGCAGGCGATGCTCCTTACCTAGCAATATTTAATGAACTTGCAGAATACGGAGCATTTGCTATTGCAACACAAGGCACTCAAAAGAGTGCGGGTAGTTGTAACCGAGCAGATAAACTTTACGATTACCGTGGCCAGTACGGCGCCGATGTTTTCAAACGTGCTATTCGAACAGTTCGTATGGCCTGGGGCAACGGTGAACTAGACCATGCTACAGTTTGGGGCGTTTGTACATTGATATGGTATTATGATAAAAATCATAACTTTGGTGCAAATGAAATGCGCAAACTTGAAACTGAATTGATAAATGCTATTCAAGCATACTACCCAGACAAAACTGGTACACCTAAACGCACAGGCGGGCGTGGTACGTTGTGGGGCGATGTTCGTAAGTTGATTAGCGATACATATCCTAAAGAAGCAGATGACTTTAGAGGACGTCAAGAGAGCTTTCCGTTTGTAATTGCTAGTGCATTGCGCAGCATGATCCTTAACTATGATTTCTTTCGTACACACCCAGAAGGTCTAAGTGCTAAAAGTTTGCTAAAACTAGAGCTTCCTCCAGTAGTACGCAAAAACGGAACCACAACCGAGTATGAAATCAATCATGTGCTTATCCAAGACAATCGTGTTTGGAATAGACTAGACTCTGAAGAATTTAATCAACAGGGGTTTGATGATGCTGAATGTGCTTTTGAAGAAGACGATGAAGCAAGCGCAGTTTAATGAACTAGTTGAGGCGGTTGGGGAGGATCTTAGTACTCTCCCCGACACTATTCCCATTAAGGATATAGTGCTAGTCGAAGATCAAATTCAAAATAAGAAATATATGATCCAATATGATCCATCGTCACACGGCGGCTCATATGAACTATATGAACACTTTATAAAGAATAAAGATCTAAAATGGATTTGGTGTCATAGTGGCAACCGATATGGTGTAGATCCTGTTGAGCTTTATAATAAAGCACCAAATCGTTGTCCGGTATTTGGAACACTTTTAGATTACGGTTTGGGAGCAAACACTAGTACTAGTCTAGATATCTTTCGTCCTAGTCTGGATCATAATGAGCAACAGAGTCGCGGCGGCACTAAACGTGGCGATATTAACAATATCGAAGTAATGAGTAACCTAGCAAATAGATTACTTAATAATGCAACCAAAATGCAAATGTTGTATCTTATGAAATATGCGTTAACCAAAAAAAGTTGACAACGCCCTAACTCTCTGCTATAATATATACATAAGGCAAACAAGTTAAAGGCAATAAGATAATGGCACTTCAAACACAAGTTCTTCAGTTAAAAACAGTAAGTCTGCAAGATGCACTTGCAGTAGCATACGCAGCAAATCGTATTAACGGCAACACCTACATCAAAGACACTCGTCGTTTCAGCACAGAAGAAAACAAGACACAGTTTGCTAACAAAGATCTTCTTCGATTCTACTGGGACAAGAAAACTGAAGCTAGCGATCCGCAGTTTTTTCCTAAGGACTTTGAAATGTTTGAGCCTACTCAAGAAGACTACGCTAGTGTAGAAGAAGCTCGCAAGTGGATCAAACGTTATATAATGCTTGGACTTGGCAACCTCGACGATTTTAAACGGCAAATGATAGAAGAACTAAACAAGGATCAAGTACCTGTAAAGGGTATGGGTCGTATTGCGTTTGCTCCAGAGTTTATTGCACGTGATCGACACGAAACAGGCCTTACAAAAACTATCCGTATTGAGTATCGTGACAGTCGGCACATTGAACCTGTAGGCGAAACTGTTGAAGGCGTAGTAGAGTTTCTTGACAAACGCTACAGTGCTCAATGGGAAAGCTATAACTACACCTGCGTACTAGCCGGCAATCTTGTTAGCTTTATGAACAAGTTTGATCATGCTGTTGGCTTACGCATGCGTCTCAAGGCTAAAGTAAAATCGCACACTAAGAACAAGTTGTTTAGTGCAGATGAAACTCGTTTAAATTACGTCAAACTATATAAGGTATAATATGACTAATGACTTTCTAACCCCCACAGTTGATTGGATTAAAGATGACTATAATACAAATCCTTTCCGATTTGGCGTTGAACTAGTAGCGTGGGCTATCTCAATTGGGTGTGCTATTGCAATGGCAGTAACAGTACCAACCCCTCCGCTACTTGTGTTATATCCTATGTGGATTACTGGATGTGCTATGTACGCCTGGGCTGCTTACACTCGGAAATCATTTGGAATGCTAGCTAACTATATGTTGTTAGTAGGCATTGACACAGTTGGACTTACACGGATGGTAATATCATGAAAATTCAAAATCTTACAAAAGCACAAGTTGAGATGTTGGACTTTATGTGGAATGAGCTCGAGTCATACGAAGACATGAATGACTGGTTGGACACTTTAGATCTTGCTGATCGTAGACAAGCAGAGAGCCTCCAAGAGCTAATATTGCTCGAAGCCGCAGAAACTCTAGTTGAACAGTCTAAATATCGCGAAGCTAACAAAATTATTAATAAGTTTCGGAGTTGAAGAATGAGAACTCCTAGATTCTATGTTGCTGATGAAATTAAGTATTGGTCTGTAACTAGTCCAGACAGTCTTGGTTTTATTAAATGTGCAAGACCCATGAGCTGGCCAGGACTCAATATTAAAAAACGATTGAAAATGGCATGGTGGGTATTCACAGGTAAAGGTGATGTTCTTATGTGGGAGATTGAATAATGAGCGGTGACCATAACCAATATCAAAAAGCAACTGGATGTGAAATGAACACAGATTTAATTAGACGTTTAGAAAAACAATGCTGGAACTATCAAGCCAATTGTTTAGATGCTGAAAAGTTCGCCCAGTTGATTGTAGAGGAATGTATTCAAGCAATTCAGAATGAAGGTCAAACATACGAGCACCTAGATGCTGGTGAGTTTCAAGCCAACAACTTTTCTCAAGCAGTGAAACAACATTTTGGAGTTGACTAATGGAACAATATAATCGTAGCGCAAAGTTTGCTGAACTCAAACCGTATGACCATACAGCCAAAGAACATGACTTCATGGAAGTGTGTGAATGGCATAACTGCGAGGGTTTTGACTTTACACTTAGTGAACGTCAATTCTCACTCACTTGGGGTCAATGGGATTGTTTGCAAGCACTGGTTAATTTTAAAGGATGAATAATATGAGTAACTATCAAAAACATGCACTGGCAGAATTCAAAGCTGCCGGATGGCTCGACGACACTGGAAAGTACAACGATGAGATGCAAGAAGCGATCTGTACTAATGTATTGAAAATGCTTGATATCTTTGCTGATGAAGGTCACTCTGGATCTTCCGCATCTTATACAATCAACTTATTCAAGAAAATCGCAAGTTTCGAACCACTAGGTCCGCTGACTGGCACCGATGATGAATGGCATGAAGTTGGAGATGGTGTGTTCCAGAACAAGCGAATGTGTTCTGTGTTCAACCAGTCAGATCGTTTTGATGGTCAAGCATATTGGTTGGATGGCAAAGTATTCTGGGAATGGTGCTCATCACCGGACATCGATGACGGTAAACTATTCAAGTCGTATTTCACTAATTCAGACTCGTGTGTTCCTATTGAATTTCCGTGGGTAAAA
>JBDNIA010000295.1:0-2703 GCA_041688525.1 Crocinitomicaceae bacterium
AACATCATCTAAGATACTGATTTTCAAGGTTTTAAACAAGAAATTTAAGACTTAATTTATTGATAATCAATTGTTTATAATTTTTGTCATGTAGTTAGATTATTCTAATAAAAAAAGAGTCCTAGAAAAACTGATTGAAATTTCAAAAAACTTAAATAAAGTAATCGTCTATTCTAGCCATGATCTTGAATTGGCTTTAAATTATTCCAATGAATTGATTTGTTTACCTCAAGCAGAACATAAAATGAAATGTTTCATGAAGAAAGATATTGATTTCAATAAGTTGGTAAAATTTTGTTTTGGCTGAAACAATCACCCTGCCCAGCCCTCTCTATCCAAACTCCGAAAATTTATCGCCTCCGCCAAATGTTGCGTTTCGATTTCGGCTGTACCTTCTATATCAGCAATTGTTCGCGCCACTTTCAAGATTCTGTCGTAAGCTCTGGCGGACAGTCCCAATTTATCCATGGCGTTTTTTAATATCACGCTCCCAAATTCATCAATTCTGCAGAAGCTGCGCACGTCACTACTTTCCATTTGAGCATTGCAATGCACTCCTTCTCTCTGAATGAAACGTTTTGCTTGAATTAATCGAGTTTGAACAACACGTTCTCGAATCTCCTTGCTTCCCTCACTTGGTTCATGATGTGCTAACTCATCATAGGAAACGGGCGTAACTTCGACATGCAAATCAATTCGATCTAGTAAAGGTCCAGAAACTCGACTTAAATATTTATGAACTACGCCTGGCCCGCACATACATTCTTTATCCGGATGATTGTAATAACCACAAGGGCAAGGATTCATTGCTGCAATCAACATAAACCCAGCAGGATAATCGACTGTGAATTTTGCCCGAGAAATAGTAACTTGTCTATCTTCTAATGGTTGCCGCATGACTTCAAGCACTGTTCGTTTGTATTCAGGTAATTCATCCAGAAACAACACACCGTTATGCGCCAAAGAAATTTCACCAGGTTGCGGATATCCGCCACCACCGACAAGAGCAACATCTGAAATAGTATGATGCGGTTTTCTGAAAGGCCGTTGTGTCACCAAGCCAGCTTCTTTGGCAATTTTACCTGCAACAGAATGAATTTTAGTTGTCTCCAAGCATTCATCTAGCGTCATGGGGGGCAAAATGGTTGGCAATCGTTTTGCCAACATCGATTTCCCTGCTCCTGGAGGTCCGATTAAAATTACATTATGTCCGCCAGCTGCCGCAATTTCAAAAGCCCGTTTGATATTCGCCTGTCCTTTCACGTCTCTAAAATCGACATCACAATTGTTTAACTTGCTTTCAAACGCTTTAAGAATATCAATTTTGACTGGGACGGCATCAAAATCATAATTGAGAAAGTCAACTACTTCCTTCAATGAAGCCATACCATATATGTCCAGTCCTTCAACAATTGCGGCTTCCATGGCATTTTCTTTTGGGATAATAATTCCTTTAAAACCTTCTTTTTTGGCTTGCAAAGCAATCGGTAGTATTCCTTTTAAGGGTTTTAGCTCGCCATCAAGTGATAATTCTCCCAAAATCATATACTCATCTAGGCGATCAGCTAATACTTGCTCAGAAACAGCCATGACGCCAATTGCAATCGGTAAATCGAAAGTTGAACCTTCTTTGCGAATATCTGCTGGTGCCATATTTACCGTAATTTCTTTTCCAGGGAATTTATATCCATTGTTTTTCAGTGCGGCTTTCATCCGCTGATGACTTTCTTTCACAGCACTATCGGGTAATCCGACTAAAATGAAATTAACGCCATTGGCTAAATTTACTTCTATTGTTATTGTAGTTGCATCTATTCCGAATACGGCACTACCGAATGTTTTTACTAGCATAGGTTTAGGATTTATTTTTTATATCCAACTTGGACTCTTTCTGGTTTTCTATCTTGAACAAAACGTTGCAAATAGCGAACAACTCCATCTAATTTGCCATCCTGATGATCGATTCGATTGGCCAACTTTTCCAATTGATCGACAATGTTGGTCTGACTCAAGAGCATCTCTCTCATTTTTGTAAAGATTCTCACCAACTGAATATTTACTTGAATTGCTTTTTGATTATTAAGTACACTTGATAGCATCAACACCCCATGTTCAGTAAAGGCATACGGAGGATTTCTCCGCATTTCAAAATTTGCGGTCGCAAAATGCGACCGCAATTCACTCCACTGTTTTTCTGTGAGTTGAAACATGAAGTCAGCTGGAAATCGATCAATGTTCCGCTTCACTTGTTCATTGATTCGCTTAGTGGGAATTTCGTAAAGCAAAGCTAAATCATAATCCAACATGACTTTTTGGTGGTTGATTACGAGAATTCTTCCGATTAATTCTTGTTCGGGCAGTATGTATTTATTTAGCATAACTTTTGGTTAACAAGCAATGTTTGTCGCTCACCTTACTCTAAGTTATGGAAATAGATCCCTTATTTCCAAGTGCTTAATTTGAAAAATGGTATAGGATATTAAATTTGTTTTCAGTATTTTATATACTCTACAATTTCGTTTAAAACACAAAATCGGATTCAATTGATTATTCAGCAAACAATTTTGTAAAATATAGGTCGCAAAAAAACCGTTCCAAGCAAATGAAACGGTTTTAATATCCTTGATCAAAGATCAACGTTTGTGCATACCTTCGCAAGAAACTGTTAATTTCTTTCTGCCTTTACGACGTCGCGCCGCTAAA
>JBDNIA010000296.1:0-4312 GCA_041688525.1 Crocinitomicaceae bacterium
ATTCCATCAATCAAAACCATTGTGTATGGACCTTCGAGCCCATTAATGTGAATATCGCCAGTACTACAAACATTACAATTAAGTTGTGGACGAACGCCATTGACATTTTGTAGTGCGTCATAAATGTTAGGAGTTGGATTTTTTTTGAAATAATTTGGGGTATAAACCTCAACTGGAACAGGACTTTCTAGCCGACTAACTTCCTTCATTGTCCCTGTAATGACTACTTCGTCAATAAATTGGGCGAAAATATAAGCTGACAAATCTATATCATGTACAAGGTTTTGATTCATTAGATTGATTTTAACTTCAAAGTTTTCAAATCCATAAGTTACCGCTCGAATTGTATAGTTTCCAGGTGATAGATTTTCTATCTTATAATTTCCAAGGCTATCACTTATGGCTCCTTTGCCTTGTCCTTGAATACTTAGTTTGGAAAATGAAACAGGTTCATTGTTAGCACTCAATTTGCCTGATAATGTTAAGTTTTGTGAGAAACTGACTTGTGTAAAAAGAAGTAGAAATAATGCAGAGGGTGATGTTCTTTTAATCCGGACCATAAATTTTATTTAATATTTAGATTGCAAAAATACTAAAGTTAGACAAATCTAACAAATTAAGTTTTATTAATCTAAATTAAATTAAAAGACAACTAATAAAATGAAAATGTTATCTTAAGGATAGTGAGTCTTTCATCTGTTTGAATTTTAATCTTAACATGAATATAATATATCGATAGTTTATAGTTAGAAGGACCTATATATTTTTGTTGAGAATTACATTACCATTACTAAGACAAAACATCTATTTTATGATAAGGAAACTGGAGAGTTTGTGTGCATTGGAAAATGAACGTATTGAAGACAAAATAGAGGAGTTGTGTTCACATAAAAATTTTGAATTTGTAAGTAGTCTGAAATATGCTGCAATTTTACAACAAGGAATTTTCCCAAAGCAGCGTCATTTTAACCGTATTTTCGAAGATTCATTTGTACTATATTTACCTCAACAAATAATTTCAGGAGATTTTTTTTGGTTGTCTCAAGTTAATGATGATTTGACTTATTTAGCAGTTGGAGACTGCACAGGGCATGGAGTCCCGGGTGCTATGTTATCGATATTAGCGAACAACTTATTGAGTTATTCTATCCTAAATAAACGATTAAAAAAGACAAATAAAATCCTCAAAGAAATGGATAAGCGTTTTATTGAGAGTTTCAGTTCCGATCAGCACGAAGTTGAATTTAATAACGATTGGTTTGATGTTTCACTTGTTTGTATTGATAGAAAGAATAAAACGGTACAGTTTTCTGGTGCAAAAAGAAAAGCCTTATTTGTGAACAAAGATGGATTTAAGACAATTAAAGGGAGCAGCTATCCTATTGGTGGGTGGCAAATGGAGGAGGAGCGACATTTTGACTCTACAACTATTAAATATGAAGAGGGAGATTTACTGTATTTAAGTTCTGATGGTTTTCAAGATCAAATTGGTGGGCCGAAAAATAAAAAATACAAATCACTTCGTTTGAAGGAATGGTTAAATAAAAATTCTTCATTAAAACTAGATGATCAAAAGCAAATGCTTTTAGCTGAGCATTTTTATTGGAAAGGAGGCAACGAGCAAACAGACGATATTTGTATAGTTGGCGTACGATTATAATTATCCTTTTTATTTTTCCCTCTGAATTTGCTCGTTACTTTATAAAACTGACCATGCGATATATTATTGAAAAGCTAGAAATACTTGTCAGAATGAAATATATGAGAATGATCGTTGCGGTTATACCTAAAGTTAATGAATACGTGTCATTCGCATAAAGTCGCAAGACCGAAGTAGACAAAAGGAGTCGAATGAATCTTTCAGTATTAAAGAGATTGTTATCATTGTGTGCAGTATTTTTAGAATCATCAAAACTGTTTTGAAAACTTATAAGCTATGGAGAAAGCGAGAATAAAGTTATCACTACTTGACAAACCATTTTTTTGAAATATCAAGTTGCGACTAGCTAACCATCTTCCTTCAATTCGACAGGACAAATTGGAAATTGGGTTATAGTCGAAGTTTATCGAAGCTCCTGCAGTTTGAAATCCGTTAGGAGTCGTTGTTGGTATAATAATCCCAGTTTCGTCTTGAAAATATTCTATTCTAAATGCAGTATTTAAGTGCGGAGTTAATTTTATTTGTGCAATTAAAACAGGAGTTAACCAGGTATTATAGTTTTTACTGTACTTACTTCGTTGTTGAATACCAAAATCTATTCCTGCGATTATTTTAAGATCTTTTGAAGGAGATATAATTCCATATAAATTGCTGAAAAACCGCATTCTTCTTATGTTATCTGGGTCATTGGTGCCTATAAAAGTGCTCCAGTTGAGTTTCAATTTTTTATTTGCAGTATATTTAACTTGTGTACCGAAGGAAAGTAGGGAGTTGCCGGGTAATCTTTGGATACGTTGCCAACCATTGAGAGCAAAGGCGGCCAATTCAAGTTTTTTAATTGGTTTAAAGCTCAATTTTATTCCCGCTAAATAATATGGTGAATTTTCTGCTGAAAGTGATCGAGTTAATGTTGGGTTCTCAATAGAAACCGCACTTTCAAATCCAATATGGGAGTTTAGTATTCCGGCATCTAGCCATAGTCTATTTCTTCCCCCAAGAGAAATGCCAATATTGGCTTCGGAAATATTTCGTAATGCTATTGGTTCTACAGCATAGTTGTCAGATACATAGGTTCCAGCTTGTAAGCCAAAATTCGCACGGTATTTGTCGTGCTCAATTTGAAATTTAATTAATCCTAAGTTTATATTAAACTCGTTGTGCCGATTGTGGTTAAAAAGAAATTTTTGACGAATATTCGTTTTAGGTTGGTTAAAGTCGTAAACATAGTAGACATCCGTAAAACAAGTAACTGTAAAAATTGGTTTTTGATTCCAAACAGTATCTGATTGCGCGAATAATTCACCGCTATTTATGCTCAATAAAAGTATAGTTATTAGCGTGTAAATTAGTTTCATTCGATAAATTTTAAAAGCTGATACTATACTAGCCGATATATAAGTAGAGTAATATTTACATTCTACTCAAAAAGAAAGAGGAGACCTAAGCCTCCTCTTTCTATAGATAATTTTTGAATTATTTTACAATAATTCTTTGTGTTGATGTGTTCGTTCCGTTCGAAAAATTAATGAAATAAATACCGCTAGCGATGTTTAAATCGAAATTCAAAGTAGCTGAACCTGAAACATTCACATTACGAGAATGCACAATATTTCCAGAGATATCCGTTAAAACGATATCGTACTTCTCAGATGCTGCATCTTTCAATTCAATTGAGAATTGACCGCTGTTAATGCTAGGATAAACATTGATTGTTGCATCCAAAACATTTTCATTTAAACCAACACCGCTCATATCTACTAAAGTAACGTCGTCAATGTAAAAATTTGAAGTTACTTGCGTAGTTCCAGCATTTGTTGCATATCCAACCCCGAAAATATCCGCAGCTCCAAATCCTGAGGCTGCACCCCAAGCGTTTTGACCAAAAGAAACATCATTAATGAAGAGCTCTTTCGTGGTGTTTACTAAGTCAACTCTAATCTTAACTGTATTCCAAGCCGCAACATTGTAAGTGAAAGGAAGCGTTGCGGGAGCATCAACAAACCCAGATCCATCTGCATTAAAATAGAAATCACCTCCATATTGATAAGTACCACCACCAGTTGTCCAGGCACCGCCTAGGTTGATGTAGCCACCATCTCCTTGAGTAACATAAATTGCGCAATTGAACTCATAAACTCCGGTTGTATATGTAGCGGGAAATGCTAGAATCATGTCATTTTCATAAACAGAAGGTCCACCGTTTTTTACATGCATTGAATTTGATGTACTGCTCGAGTAAGCACTGCTTACTAGGGCTTCTTCTGCAGTTCCACCCCCTCCATTCCAAGTGTCCCAAATTCCGGCACTCTCAGTTACGACACCATTACCAGCTGTGTAGCTGTCAAAATTGTCGGTAATAATTGTTGTTTGCGCATAAAATAAAGCTGGTGCTAGCGCTAAACATGTGAGTAATTTTTTTTTCATAGTTATTGTTTTAAAATTTCAAGCAAGATACACATTTTTTATGGTATTGTGAAATATACGAAATAAAAAGTATAATTCTACGCGCTTTATAGAATAAAAATTTGAGTTTTAGAGGACATTTTCAAATAGGAAATAAACAAAAAAACCTCGTAAGTCATTACGAGGTTTTATAAATAATAATGTATTCTTTATCAATAGCGTCCTAGACGTTTAGAAAATAAGAGGGAA
>JBDNIA010000297.1:0-3683 GCA_041688525.1 Crocinitomicaceae bacterium
ACGTGACGAACTAAAAAATGAATACTTAGAAAGTATTACGGATAACCAAGACCACAATATGAAAGGCGGGTTAATTTACAACGATTTGTTCTCCTCTTTGGAAAAGGTTGGAGATCATATTATTAATGTATCTGAAGCTGTTGTAGGGAAAATATAAGTTATACACACGAAAATTTTCAACAAAAAAGCCGACCTGGAGAGATCGACTTTTTGTACTGAAAACTAAAAACCCATTATCAAACACAAATAACCAGAAATCTGTTTGATGACTGAATAACGATGCGAGTTGGATGTTGGTTGGCTATTTGTTTCAGAAGAAACGTTAAAACCTGATTTTTAAATAAATTAATCTTCTAAGCAATTACAAGGGAGGTCAAAGTCTATAAAGGTTTGCGGCATTAGAAGCTTCCAATGTTCTTGGAATTTTGGTCCGTAAAGAATTCCTCGAACATCCACTATTTTTAAGTTTTTAAGCTCAACCATCGTAACGGGGAAACTCTCAATGCGCGTTTGAAACAAATCTAAAACCGTCAAATCTGTCAAATATTGAATACACTCTGGTATATTTGAAATTGGATTATCGTTGAGTTTTAAAACCTTTAATGTAGGAATTGAGCAAATTACAATGGGGCAAATCGTAAGTCTATTTTTACCTGCATTGAATTCCTCCAAATGTATAAACTGGTTTATTTCCATTGAAATGGATTTCAATTTATTTTTTGAAACATCTAAATATCTTAAATTTTTGTATTGAAATATTTCCTGTGGAATTTCAGTTAACTTTTTTTTTCGAACTTGTAAACCAAAAACTGAATCTTTATCTACTTTTCTAGCTTCGTCGAGACTATATATTTTATAGGAAACCGTGGCTTGAGCAAAAAGTAGATTACTAAGAAATAGAACTGAAAATAGTGCGAGCCTGTATTTCATCTTTTTTTATTTGATTTATTAATTCATTTGTATTGGCAAATATCTTTTCGTCACGCATATTTTCTAAAAATTTCACCCGAAGCTGCTGTCCGTATAGATCTTCGTTAAAATCCAGTAAAAAAACTTCCAAGCTCAACTGACCGTTTTCGTGAATGGTTGGTCTAGAACCTATATTCATCACTCCTTGAAACAAGCGACCATCTAACAAAGTTACATGAACAGCATAAACGCCATTTTTTGGAATTAATTTTAATTCAGTACCCAAATCCAAATTCGCTGTGGGAAATCCAAGTTGACGACCAATTGCCTCGCCTCTTACAACCTCGCCTGAAAGCTCAAAAGGTTCCCCAAGAAATGAATTCGCCAAAGCGACATTCCCTTCAAGAAGTGAATATCTAATTTTTGTAGAACTCACATTCACATCATCAATTTCTTGCGCCGGAATTTCTATCACAGAAAAGCCAAATTCCTTTGAAATAGATTGTAAAAAGGCTATTCCTCCTTCCCTGTTTCTTCCAAATTGATGATCGTAGCCAATAACTAATGTTTTGACCTTCATCTTGTCAACCAAAATATTGCGAACAAATTCTAAGGCGCTTAGATTAGAAAATTCTTTAGTAAAAGGATAAATAATTAAATTCTGAAGACCAAAACGAGCCAATTTATCTATTTTTTCACCTTGTGTTTGGAGTAGTTTTAGATTGTGATTGTTTGGATTTAGAACTATTCGAGGGTGCGGATGAAAGGTAAACAATACGGATTCACCCCCGACTTTTTCAGCTTCTTTGTTTATCTTTTGGAGAATTTTTTGGTGGCCTAAATGAACACCGTCAAAAGTCCCGATGGTAACCACGGGGAACTTTGCAGAAATTCCATTTTTTACATCTTGAAAAACCCTCATCAATATTTTTTTTTGGCAAAGATAATCAATCAATTGTCTCTAGTCAACAATCAATTGTCTTTTCAAAGTAAAGTATGATGTAATACCAAGTTAAATTTCAAAAGTCGTATCAAAGCCGCAGTTGTTTTTAAATGTAAAAATGCAACGATTGTTTTTCATATCCATCGATATGGAAAAAATGAGCAAAGTCTTTAGATTTAAAAAGAACAAGTCGTCTTACGATATTTTGAGGTTAATCTGATATAAGAAGTACAATCAGTACCATTATTGCGGGAGCAAACCCTCCTTCACATAAGGTAAAATGGGTCAAAGGCTAAATTGCAATCAAACCTGAAGCTTTCGCCAGAGCGAGTGGATAAACTGCGCAACCCGGACAACTTGGTTTTTCGAAAGTCGAACTAACTTCATCATTATTAAAAACGTACATTCCAACCGACATAAGTATCAGTGAAGAAACTAAACCAGTAATAATTAAATAAATCATTTTTTGTTACTTCATTTTACTTTAAATTTGATACAAATTATAAAACATGAAGAAGATATATACACTACTTATTTTAGCATTAAATTTTTCACTTAATTCCATTGCTCAATGTCCTTCTGGTCAAGTTAACGTAACAATTGATGTCACGACGGACGATTGGGGCTATGAATGTTTTTGGGATTTGACACCAACAGGCAACGGTTGCGGAAACGGAGCTTTATTTACATTTGGAAACACTACTGAAGTTAATTGCTCCAGCGGTGGAACACAAGTTGCAACAGCTGGAGGTTATGGCGATAATATAACAACTACTGAGGTATTAGGCTGTTTGACAGTTGGAAGTTGTTTCGATATCAACTATGTTGATGACTATGGTGATGGCGGAGCCTCTTTTGTTGTCAAATACAACGGTGTGGTTATGCAAAGTTTTTCAAGTGACATGAATACTGTTTCGACAACTTACACTTTCTGCACTTCAGTTCCTCCAGCTTACGATGCTGAAATAACCACTTCTGGCACAAAATATACTTTGTTGCCTTTATCACAATCATTAAATTTCGTAGCACCTGCGACAATAACTTCCGCAGGTACGGCAACAATTACCGGCGTTAAAACTAAAGTAAAAGTAACGAAGGCAGGAGTTCAGCTTCATACCGCATCTTCCGCAACACAAACATTGACAACACTTACAAGCGGTTCTTTCGCGGTTGCGCCATATACGGCAACAAGTTTTGGTGAGCACACTGTAACTTACACTTCGCAAATAGATGAAGTGGACGAAGTGGCATTAAATGATACTTCAGAATTTTCTGTAGATATTACTGACACCATCTACGCAATTGATGACGGCACGAGTACAGACTTAATTGGTCTGGCATCTGGCGAACTTGGTTATTTAGGTAATCTTTTTGATATTAATAAAGCTACAAAAGCTTCATCTGTTTCCGTTTATCTTGGAGACGGAACCCAAGTATCTGGAGCATCAGCGGTAGATAGCGTATTCAATATCCGGATTTTTAATACCGACGCAATGGGTATTCCGACAACTGTTCTTGCCTCTACTTCTGGAGTAATTGAAAATGTTTTAGAAAAATGGTATACGGTTGCGTTTACTACTCCCGTAACTCTTAACCCTGGAAAATACATGATTGCACTGGAAGAAGAGTTTTATGTTCAAGAACTCGGTTTAAGTATGGTGTTCAATCCTGCGACATCATATATTTATTCACTAACTACATGACAAAAATTATAAACAATTGATTATCAATAAATTAAGTCTTAAATTTCTTGTTTAAAACCTTGAAAATCAGTATCTTAGATGATGTTCTCAAGCAGTCATTTAAGCCCAATTTCCAAGGTTAGTAACGA
>JBDNIA010000298.1:0-3708 GCA_041688525.1 Crocinitomicaceae bacterium
ACAATTAATCCATCTGCCCAATAAGAATTTAGATACCTATCATCCAAACTGGCATGAACAGTAATCATAGATGCAGTATCTTTTTTATGAATGGTAATTTCATTCAAGGCGCAATTGTCGTCGCCATAAGGATTGTGTTCCATTTCAACGCGCAGTAAAGACCGCTCTTGAAAAACAAACTCCTCCTTTTTAACCAATTCCAGAGCTTGAACCATGTTATCAATCGAAATGTTGGCAAGAAATCCAAGTCGGCCAGTATTCACGCCAAGTATAGGAACTTGAGAGTTTCTAATAAATTTGACCGTCTGAATAAAAGTTCCGTCACCGCCAACACTTAAAGCGAGATCTATTCCTGTTTTGAAATCATGATATGTTGAGAATTCCTCAATATTACCGCCAACACCTGCTTTTTTTATAAGTTGTTGCTTTAAGTTTTTCTCGAGTACTGGAGTCCAGCCCAAGGCTTGTATACTTGCAATTAATTCCACAAATACTGCAGAGTTTTGCTTGTTGACTTTTCGTGCGTAAATAGCGATATTTTTCATTACAATTTTAAGTAATTCATCAAAGCATCGAAGCGAAACTGCAAATCGTCATCAAAACGACCTTTTTGATAGGAAGCTTTGATTATATAATCGTATCGTTCAAAAGTTCGGATGATTCGATCTAGTTCTAACTCGTTAATTTTCAAAGTAACCTCTATTTTCGTTGTATCAGAAGAGCTCATGATAAATAAACTTAAAACCTTTGCATTGTTGCTTTCAACTATCTGTCCAATTTGAGCCATTGAATAATCTGAAGCATTCATTTCAAGAACTAAAATCCCGCCAATTTCTTTTATGCTTCCAGTGTTTGCAATTAATTGCATGAGATGGTGGACATCGGTGCAGCCTAAATAGCGCTCATTTTCATCTAAAATAGGAAGAACACTCAGCTTATGATCGGCTATTCGCGCTAAAACCTCATAAATATGTGTGTTTCCAGATACATAAGGTCTTGGTAAATGTTGAAATAAGTTATCTAGACTCAAGTCGAGATCTTCCATATCCATTAAAGCAGATTCGGAAACTAAGCCTACATAGTTCCCATTTTTTAGAACGGGAAGATGAGAAACTTTAAACTCGTCCATCCACACCAAAGCCTTATTGCCTTTGTCTGTGTGCAATAAAGGAGGTATTTCCTCTGTGATTAATTCTACAGCTGTCATTTGTTAGCCAAAGTAGTAAATTCCTTACGAAGTTCATACCTTTGAAAGGTAAAAAAGATAGAATGACAAAATTAAGTGTAAACATTAATAAAGTAGCAACCTTGCGCAATGCGAGAGGTGGAAAAACACCAAATGTAGTTCAGTTTGCTATCGACTGCGAACGATTTGGAGCAGAAGGCATTACAGTTCACCCACGTCCAGATGAACGACATATTACCTTGGAAGATGTTTATGCCTTAAAATCTGCAGTTACCACAGAACTGAATATTGAGGGATTTCCAGATGCACGATTTCAGAAAATTATAGCTGATTTAAAGCCGACTCAAGCGACTTTAGTGCCAGATCCACCGCATGTTTTGACTTCGAATGCGGGTTGGGACACAATCAAAAATAGTGTTTTATTAAAAGATTTGGTGGATGAATATCGGCAGCTAGGAGTTCGTAGTGCTATTTTTATTGAAACTGATTTAAAAATGATAGAGGCGGCAGCAAAAATAGGTGTTGACCGTATAGAATTGTATACTGGACCATTTGCAGATAATTTTATAAACAACCCTGAAAAAGCTGTAGAAAAATATACAGAAGTAGCAAAATTCGCTTCAGAGTTAGGAATAGGAATAAATGCGGGACACGATTTAAGTTTGGATAATTTAGCTTTCTTCAAAGCAAATGTTGTCAATCTGCTTGAAGTTTCCATAGGACACGCATTGATTTCAGATGCGCTTTACTTTGGTATTGAGAATACAATTCAATTGTATTTGAAGAAGTTAATTGCTGTTTTATAACAAAAAGGCGTACATTCGATTTAGCAATTTAACCCATTTTCTATTTTAGAAAGCAATTTGCAACAGATATGAATAGTATTGAAACGAAAAACTTGTGTTATAGTTTTTCGGAAAAAGAAATTGTTTTAAACGATATTAATATCGAGGTTCCCAGAGGTTCCATATATGGTTTTTTAGGTCCAAATGGTGCTGGTAAAACAACCACGCTAAAATTGGTATTAGGTTTACTGAAGCTACAAAAAGGACAGATTTGTTTTTTCAATGAACCTTTCAAGGGCAAACGTATTCAGATCTTATCTAAAGTCGGTTCTTTAATTGAGTCACCTTCGATTTATCAACAGCTAACCGCAAAGGAAAATCTTGACGTATGGCGCCGTATTTACAATTGTTCCAAAGAAAGGATAGAAGAAGTACTAAAAATCGTGGATCTGACAAAAACGGGTAAAAAGAAGGCCGGGAAATTTTCATTGGGAATGAAGCAACGATTGGCAATTGCCTGTGCATTGCTTCATGATCCTGAAATCCTTATTTTGGATGAACCAACAAATGGATTAGATCCCAATGGAATTCTAGAAATACGAGAATTGCTTACTCGAATAAATAGAGAAAAAGGCACAACGATTATTATTTCGAGTCATTTACTCGCAGAAATAGAAAAATTTGTAACTCATATTGGAATAATTAATAAAGGAAAAATGCTATTCCAAGGAACGCTAGCTGAATTACATGTTATGCAAGTTCAGAATTCTACCGTTCGTTTTGAGACTGATCAAAATGAAAAAGCAATTTCTTTATTTAAAGAATGTAAATTAGAACCAATTGAAAAAGAAGGGAAGGTAATTCTTCCTCAAATGGAAAGAGTCGAAATAGCGCGATTAACAAAATTACTTATAGATAGTGGCTTAGATATTTATGAAGTCTCCGCAACAAAGAATGATCTAGAGTCTATATTTATTGATTTGACAAAAAACTAAGCCATGTTATATTTAAGAAGTCTAAGTAGTGAATGGCTAAAAACAAAACGGAGTACGGCATCATGGTTGTGCATAATTGGAGGTTTTTTTATTCCCTTACTTTCGCTCTTGGCATTTCTCTATAGAAAAACAAGTATAAATGAAATTCCAAACCACATTTGGGAGGCTCATTACACTGATTTGTGGAAAAACATGGCCGTCTTTCTTTTGCCTATGGGACTCATTTTGGCAACTAGCTTAATTGCACAAATAGAATTTAAAAATAATACGTGGAAGCAAGTTCATGCCACTCCTCAGAGTTTTACAAATCTTTTCTTTGCAAAGTTTTCCGTCATTCTATTGATGACCATAAAGTTCTTTATTTTCTTTAATATTGGGATTTTGCTAAGTGGATTAATACCATGTTTAATTATTGATGGAGGTTGGCCAAAAGAGGAAATACCAGTATTTGTCTTTCTCAAAGGAAACGTTAAATTTCTAATTGTTTGTTTGCCTATTTTAGCTATCCAATATTTGATAAGTTTAAAATTTAAAAATTTTTTGGTTCCAGTAGGAATCGGTCTCATGGGCTTAATCGGTTCCTTGATAGGAATGAGGTGGACTGAAATTTATTTAATTCCATATGCTTACCCTATTCTTATGGTGTTTGAATTGAATGGGGATTTCAACCTCTATCTGTATGCAATCGCTTATTTTGTTTTGATTTTGACTCTGGCATATTGGCTGTATATCTCTAAAAAAG
>JBDNIA010000299.1:0-5014 GCA_041688525.1 Crocinitomicaceae bacterium
GGATGCGATTCAAAAGAAGAAGTTGAAAAATTGGGAGTTCATGTTGGTTGCGTTATCACATATGAAGATGAATTCATGGTTCTGAATAAAAATCGATACGTTGGTCGTGCTTTGGATAATAGAATGGGTGGATTCATGATAGCTGAAGTCGCTCGAATGTTGAAGGAGAATAAAGTTGAATTGCCATTTGGTTTGTACATCGTTAATTCTGTGCAAGAAGAAATAGGTTTGCGTGGCGCTAAAATGATAGCACAAAAAATAAAACCTAACGTTGCTATCATTACTGATGTTTGCCATGATACGCAAACGCCTATGGTAAGCAAAATCGAACAAGGGGATTTTACTGGTGGGGCAGGACCGGTTTTAACGTACGGACCGGCGGTTCAAAATAACTTGGTGAAACAAATTATTTCAGTTGCTAATAAAAAGAAAATTCGTATTCAACGCGCGGAGGCATCGAGATCAACAGGAACTGATACAGATGCATTTGCCTATTCAAACGAGGGAGTTCCATCGGCATTAATTTCCTTGCCTTTGCGTTACATGCACACGACTGTAGAATGTTGTCATAAAGATGATGTGGAGAATACCATTCGATTGATTTATGAAACTTTATTAACCTTGAAAAACGGACAAAGTTTTAAATATCATCAATAAAATAATTCAAAATAAGAACTTTATAGAATGCTGCGGTTATTTAAAAAAACCGCAGCGTTTTTTATTTTGCTTTATTTTCTTTGTATCTTTAATTCACATATTTATAAAGATACTTTTTATGAAAAGAATTATTCTAGTCGCTATTGCTATATCAGCACTTAACGTCGCTTATGCGCAGATTTTCTCAGATGATTTTGAAAGTTATGCTTTAGGTGCATATATCGGACCTCAATCAACGAGTTGGAGAACTTGGAGTGCAACAGGAGAGGGTACTCCTGAAGATGCTCAAACGACAAATATTCAAGCGAGTAGCGGCACACAATCGATTTATTTTCAATCGACTTCAGCTAATGGAGGTCCACAAGATGTTGTACTCGACTTCGGTCAATTGTACAGTTCAGGTGTCTTCACATTCGGCTCTGATTTTTATGTAAACTCAGGAAAAACTGGTTATTTTAATTTTCAAGGGAACAATACTATCGGAGGTTTATATGCTCTGGATGTTAATATGGACAATGGTGCGATTTCCTTTCAATCTGGTGGTGAAATTCAACTTTTGGCGAGTTATCCTCAAGGAGTTTGGTTTTCGTTGGTTATTGAGTGTAATTTAACAACCAAAATTTGGAGTGTAAAAATCGATGGAATTGCTGTTGGAAGCTGGATAAATTCTGTTAATACGGTTCGTTATATTGACCTTTATCCTATTTTGAACTCTCAATTTTACGTTGACGATTTAAGTTTTGACCATTCCGTTTACAATTTGTCGAATTTAAATGCGGCAGCAGCAGGCTTGGATATGGGAGGTCAAATAGCCTCTCAAACAACAAACCCATCTGTTGCAATCGTAAATGCTGGAACCACAGCTATTACTTCTTTTGATGTTAATCTTTTATACAACGGTCTAACACATACAGAAAATATTGTCGGTTTGAATTTGGCTTCTCTAGGTTCAACTATAGTAAATTTTTCATCTGTAGTATTAATCGCAGGTTCTAATATCGCTGAAGCGATTGTTTCAAATGTGAATGGTACGACTGATGATGTCACGACAGATAACACAACGCAAGTAATTCTCAGTCCAATTGTGCCTGCTTTTGGTAAAATGGTTGTTGGTGAAGAAGGTACGGGAACTTGGTGCGGATGGTGCCCGCGCGGAGCTGTATTCATGGACAGATTTGAGCAAGATTACGATCAGTTTTGGGCTGGTATTGCGGTTCATAATGGATCAAATGATCCTATGGTGTATATTCCGTATGATCAGGGAATTAATTTTTCTAGTTTTCCTAGTTCAAAGGTTGATAGAGTTGGAAATGGTATCGATCCATCCACAATGGGAACAACATTCTTCAGCCGATTACAAGTTGCACCAGTAGCATGGATTGAAGTTGGAGCAATGTATAATTCAGCAACAAGAGAATTAAACATATCGGGAGATTTTGATTTTCAATCTGCAGCCAGTAATCAGTTCAGAGTAGCATTTGTCATTACTGAAGATGGTTTATCCGGCACCTCAAGTGCCTGGTCACAGGCCAATAATTATGGTGGCGGGGGCAATGGTGTTATGGGTGGTTACGAGCTACTATCTAATCCTGTTCCAGCTTCTCAAATGGTTTATAACCATGTTGCAAGGACAATCGAACCATCTTTCGATGGATTTGCAGGTAGTTTTCCAGTAACTGTTGCAGCGGGAAGTAATCATGCCGTTAATCATATGATTACTTTGCCTGCAAATTGGAATACAGATTCTTTGCACATAATTGTGATGTTAGTTGCTCCAAATGGTCAAATTGATAATGCAGGAAAGGCATCAATTGCTGAAGCGATTGCGAATGGCTTTGTTGTCGGAAATTCAACTGGAACGAACTCGATTACTGAAATGAGTCAAATTGATGCTACTTTCAATCTTTATCCAAATCCAGCTTCAACGAATGTGGCGTTTAGTTTCAATTTGAAAAGCGAAAGTGATGTAATAGTAAGAGTAGTTGATCTTTCAGGAAAGGTGTTGGCAATAAGAAATTATGGAAATATGAAAGGAGCAAGTCAAATTAACTACAATACATCTGATTTAAATCAAGGTATTTATGTTATAGAAGTTACTATAAATGGGGAAAAACAAATTCGTCGTTTGGTAATCGAATAGTTCTGTATTTCGGTAAAGCCAAAACGTTAAAGTGGTTACTTTTTTATTTCAACTAATTATTCTAGCACTTTTTAAGTTAAAAAGTAGTGCGTTTAGCTAAGAGATAATTCTGTTACCACAAACTCTTTTTTTCGGTTTTCTTTTTGCCAGAATAAACGTAATTTTGCGCCATGAAATGGATAGGCGAACGAATCAGTTTTCAAGAGGATAAACAAAAAGCAACTTTTATCGTTTACCCCGAGAAAAAAGCGTGGGTTACAGCATTGATGGGAGCGTGGTGTGCTATGTGGTTAGCTATTGGAGTAACAATGGTTTGGGCATTTTTCACGTTAAAAATGACACCACAAGAACAAATCATCACTTTGGTTTTTTTAGTTTTCTGGTTTTATTACGCGCAGAGAGTTGGTCGCTCATTTTTATGGTTGATGTACGGAAAAGAAATGTTGAAGATCAATGAAGTTGGATTGATTGTGAAAACAGCGACAGGTCCCTATGGCAAAGCTAAAGAATATTTCCACGAGAATATTTCTAAAATGCAAATTCATCAACTGAAAGAAAACTCTATTCAAACCGTTTGGGAAAACTCACCTTGGGTTGCTGGTGGTGAAAGAATAGAATTTGAATACAAAGGAAAATTAATTCGTTTCGGAAGAAAAATTAGTGCAAAAGACGCACAGACTCTTTTTCAAATGATTATTAAACGAGTTGAATCTCAAGTAAGAAAATCGAAGTAAGGTGAAGGTTGGAAGTTACAAGTTACAGGTGACAAGTTGCAAGTTCGCAGTTGATTCGATTTGCGGCTCTTTTAGTTGCTAGTTCTTTGTGGTTAGTGGTTATATGACTAGAAAAAACGGAGTGCACATAACTTGAAGATAGTAACTCAAATCAATTCGCAAAAATCATTCGTTTAGCGTCAATTTTTTTCCCTTCAATGAACAAACTGTAAACGAAAGTGCCAACCTTTCCATAGCCGTGTTCATAAACAACTTCGTTCATTCCCTCTTCTAGATATAATGTTAGATTTTCCAAGATTTTTCCTTGTAAATCACAAATTTGAATGTTGGCCTTTTTGTTTGAATAATTCTTGTCTGCAGAAATGGAAATAAAGGTGGATTCATCAAAAGGATTCGGTCGATTTTG
This sequence comes from Crocinitomicaceae bacterium, assembly GCA_041688525.1. Classification (GTDB taxonomy): domain Bacteria; phylum Bacteroidota; class Bacteroidia; order Flavobacteriales_D; family Crocinitomicaceae; genus UBA2040. Next base: position 3,938 of record JBDNIA010000299.1, read on the forward strand.
AAACAATTGAACCCCAGAAAGAGCTTGTTTTTCTTCTCTAAGCCCAATAGTTGCCAGAGGTATTAAAACTTCATTTGAAAACAAACTTTCAATTCCTAAATCGTCCACCGAAGCAACGCTCACTATCCAATTTGCGACTGTGTCACTTGGGAAAAATGTTGATTGAGTTGTGGTAGTTGTGTAAACGGTATCCCAATCATTTGTAACCGTGCGCAAAGCAATCCTATAAGCAAGATGTTGTTGCGTACTGGTAATGTCAACTCCCAGACTCACAGGTGAACCTAAGTTTCCGTAAGCAATAAAAGTGGGTGTTTTTGGCCCAGAAAGTGCAGAAACAGCCGCTATTCCATTAATTTTCGCATTTCGAGCTAAGTAATTGAAGTCGACAAAAAAGCTGTCAATCGTTCCATTGTTATCTAAGTCGACACCTAAAATATCATCAGTTGTGTGTTGACGATCCGTATAACTTGATCCTAAAGAGGCGTCACCATGTTCGTTCGCAGATGTGAAACGAAGTGAGGCGAATCCTTGTTGACGGAAAGGGATGTGATCTCCGCCGCGCCCAATTCTATCCTCATTCGTCATTATCGTCAACAACATTGGTACAGTTTCAAAAGGCAATAATTCTTCTTTATATTGCAGTTTATTGAACCGACTTAATTGTTTGTGGGGTGAATTGAAATTCCCTTGTGAAAAGAGTCGGACTTGCGAGCTATCAATATCGTTTAGTCCGGGACATGAGGGTCCAGAGGAAGTTGATCCACAAATAATACCGCCAATAACGTCATTGTTATAAACTGCTTTTATGGGTAGATTTAAATTTTTGGCATACAAAGCAAACGCTTTCGCTCCAAATAATCCTTGCTCTTCTCCAGTAGTAACTAAAAATACGATTGTCTTATTGAAATTATAAATGCTCATCGTTCTGGCTAGTTCAAGAACCAATGCCGTGCCAGTAGCATTATCTTCAATACCTTCAGCAAAACAAGTGGTGTCACATAAACCTTCGCAACGAGAATCCATATGTCCTTCGATTAATACGATTTCATGATCAGTGGTATCTAATCCTGGCAAAAC
>JBDNIA010000300.1:0-2984 GCA_041688525.1 Crocinitomicaceae bacterium
AAACGAAATCTTGAAGCTGATTTTATCAATTTCTACGCGAAATCTTGAATATAAATAATTTTAATTGTTGATTTAATTTTAAGAGTTCTAACCTTACATTCTCTAAACAGATAAGAATGAAACGCGATTTTTAGCATGCATTGAGAATATAATGAAAAATTTAGGGTTCGATTGTTTGAAAAAAGTGACTGTTAGTTTGTATTGAGAAGAAAACGTGTATAATCGTTTTTAAGAGTTATTTAATTCATTGGCAAGCCCTATAATTTACAATTTTAGAGATAAATTACCCTCGAGCTCTAAAACTATCCTTAATTCATTTACGCCAATTTGAATGGTAGAAAATGTAAGATTTGATAGTTTTCCAGTTAAATATACATATTGATTTTTTTGATATTCAATAGGATTGTTTATTTGCATTTCAATTTCTTGTCTGGAAATTTCTAGCTGGTCGCTTAGATTATATTTGGCTTTAGCTCTGAAGGATTCAGTTAGTTTTTTGTCAAATAGCCATTTCGCTGATTTTAAAACTGCGTCGCGTGATCGAATGTCGAATGTTAAATCTGGAAAACTTATTTCTTGCGTTTGTGTATCATAAGTTGGGGTGCCAAGAAGGTAGAGCGTTCCGCGTTTACTTCCTTTAAAATCAACTTTAAAAAGAAGTTTCGTTCCTACTGGACCGAGAACAGTGGCTTGTGAAATAATGATTTGTTTGTTTTTGAAAGGAATCGTCATTCCAGAAATTTCGTTTCGTAATATGCTATTTATACTGTCGTATGAAACTAAAGTCAATAAGGGTAAATTAAAGTTTTCGTTACCAGGTATTTTTGATAAAAAGGGTAGACTTGGTTTTATTCTAGTAAAGGTGTCCGACGAAAAAACTGGACTTAATTCCATGTTTACCATTAGATTTGCTTTTTGTTTATCAAATGTAAGAGGCTCGATTTCGATGGCTCTTGGTTGAAAATAGAGATAACCTAAACCAGGCACAACGATCGCTTCTTGCATTGCTTTCCAAGCTTCTGATATTGGTGATAATAAATCAATTTTCTCGATTTTATCGTCTATTTCATGTTCCATTTCTTTTAAATAGTCACTCATTTCTTTCTCAATTAATTTTGAAGCGTCATATCGGAAAAAAGTCAATTCACAAGGATTAAGCGGCTTTACACGCTTTAAGGTTGTCTTGCTTTTTAAACTGTAATTAGAGGTTATAGATAAGTCACTTTCGAAGTCAATTTCGATTTTTCTTAGTGACTCTCCAACTCCACAACTCACATAAATTCTTGGTGTTAGACAAATTGGATCGGAACCAAAAATGGAAGAACACTGCGCACAATAGCTTGCTCTGATATTATATTCTCCTTGAATTTTATAGGCTAAAGTTTTCTTTGAACCTTGAAAATTAATTGGTTGACGAATAAAATAGTATTGAAATGAAACGCCATCACATTGTTCTTGCTTCCTCTTAAAAGTCTTAGGAATGGATGCTTCAGCTAATTCAAAGTAAGGTGCTAAATTAATTTCTATAGGAATTTTAACTGTGCCTTTGATTTCTGGAATGACCATTGGTGTTTCTGCCGTAATATTTGGTTGTTGCGGGACAATACTGCCGCAAGAACTAGTAAATATCGAAAGTGATAAAGGATTAGAACAAGGATGTATATTCTCATGACTGCAAATGTAATTATTCCAATTTTCTAAAAAACAATACCTGATTTTTAAACTATTATTTTTCATTAATACGGAGAATTTATACTAGTTTTGAAAGTCAATCTCATCATTGAAAACTTAAATAACAATGGAAGAATTATTATTGAACATAGGATTTTCGCATACTTTGTCGAAACTTACTCCTTATTTGATGTCTGTTTTAGTGGGCATATTGTTAATGAGGCAAACATTGAATTCAAGTTTTTTTAAATATAAAATTGCAAAATGGACAATTGCGATTTTGTTATTGCTTGTGCCTTTTGTGGCATATTTTTCAGTGAATCCGATTTATGAAGGCGATTTTAGTCAAAATGGTAAAGAAATGAAAATACGAAATGCTAAAACAACTGAAATGGGAGAAGGTTTGCTGGTATTATCAATACCAGGGTGTCCCTATTGTTTTGAAAGTATTCCATCATTAAAGCAATTGAAAAAAAGAAATCCCGAATTAAAGATCACATTTGCTGTAACGGGTTCGGATGACAAATCTGTTATGAAGGATTATCTTAGAGAAGTTAATGGTGCTTTTAAAGTTGAATTAATGCCCAATTCAAATGCATTGGTTGGTGAAACAGGAGGTTTATTTCCAGCTTTTGTATTGGTTAAAAATGGAACGGCAAATTATGTTTGGACGAATGATCAGTTCGGAGTTCGCGCAAAAGACAGGTTGGAAACTTGGAAAGAAACACGAATAAAATAGTTTAAATGAAAAAGACTTTGAAAATCAATTCAAAGCCTTTTTGGTATTAAATCGATAATTAAATTCTATTTGTCAATCCCTGAAGTACTTTGTTGAAAGTAACACTAGGTCGCATTGCTGCTGAAGTTAGAGCGTCATTAGGATGGTAATATCCACCAATGTCCATTTTTTTCGCTTGAACTTCATTCAATTCTTTTACAATGGTTTTTTCATTGGCTACTAATTCTTTTGCCACTTGTTCAAATTGTGCTTTCAGTTCCATATCTGTCGTTTGATTGGCCAGTGCTTCTGACCAATATATGGCCAGATAGAAATGACTTCCCCGGTTATCCAATTCCCCAGCCTTTCTAGATGGCGATTTGTATTCGTCTAAGAAACGACCTGTTGCCTCATCTAAAGTTGCTCCTAAAATGGCTGCTTTTTTGTTCCCAGTCGTTTCACATAAATGGTCAAACGAAGCGGCTAGCGCAAGAAATTCGCCTAAACTATCCCAACGTAAATGATTTTCTTTTAGAAATTGTTCAACGTGTTTCGGTGCAGAACCACCTGCTCCAGTTTCGAATAAACCACCACC
>JBDNIA010000301.1:0-3658 GCA_041688525.1 Crocinitomicaceae bacterium
AATTTGAGATACGGAATATTCCCTCTTATTTTTTAAACGTTTAGGACGCTATTGGTTTTATAGTTATAATTAACTCCAAATATAAATTAATAAGACGATATAAACTAATGCACAAACGTTAATTAACTTATCACAGTTTTCGTGTGAAATAATCTGATTTAAGTAGTTTTAAACAGTTTTATTTAATTCCTTATTTCTAATTCAATACGTCTATTTTTCGCTCTACCTTCATCCGTATTCTCGTTATTCAAAGGTTGACTGTAATAATACCCAACTGTTTGAATTTGCATTCGATTCACTCCTTTGTTCAGAAGATAATCTCTTCCAGAAACAGCTCTTCTTTCTGATAAAGTTTGGTTATAATCAAATTCACCATCATTATCCGTATGACCTTTAATGGTAAGTTTATAGTTTGAATTTACTTTCATTATTTCTGCAATCCTATCTAATAATGAGCAATTTAAGACAATAATTAAAGAAATTAGCAGATCAATCGTTTCTAATGGTGGTAACATCAAATTTATTTAACAATAAGAAGAAACAACTTGAAACAAAAACTAGTCCTTTTTTACAATAGATGCAAAGTGCTAAACAAAAAACACGTACTTTTGCACTTTATTTATCGATTGAAGATGTTCAGGCATCTTAAATACCAGCAAGTTGCATGAAAAGAATTAACGAATACAAGAAATTATTCCAAATAGAAGGTGCTTTGGAACTGAAAACATTGAAGTCAACCTACCGCAACTTGGTGAAAGAATGGCATCCAGACAAATTTCAGGCAGGAGATCCAAAATTGGAAGAAGCAGAAATAATGGGTAAAAAAATAATTGACGGCTATCATTTTTTAGTAAGCATAGCACCTGAAACCAAAGAAGCTAATCTCGAAGAATACAACAAAACGATCAACGAATGTGGTATTGAAGACTGGAAACACAAAGGTTTACTACTGAATATTACTTTCACGGACGGAACAACATACGAATACTTTGGAGTTCCACACAGTGTATATGTAAAACTATGTCAATCTGATAAACAAGTTCGATTTGCAAAAAGAGCAATCTACAATTCTTATTTGTATCGAAAGTCTAAGAAAGCTACAATTGAAGCATAAAATTTAAGGAATTATTATCTCAATCTGCTGGACGTTGTGTGCTGTAAAATAACCAAGTGCATCACCACTCCAATTGCTTACCGGATTTGCTGGCGCACCAGAATTACCGCTTGTGTTTGTTTCTTTTGAATATAAAAAGTCATATACTGACTTATCAATTCCCCACATCGTATAAATTACTGTATCTCCAGAAGCAGGGAGATATGCCCCAATAAAGGGCTGCTGATTTACTTGGCCGTTTGAAATATCATCATTTGAAATAATATCGCCAGAATCATTATCAATGGAATCTTTTTCTTGATAACGGAATCGGTAGTAGTTTTTGTATTGAGCAGGGTCTTGAAAACCAGGCACAATTAAATTACCCACTTGTCCGAAAAAAGAGCTTGGCAACACAACTGCTCCAAATAAAGTAACCGTAAAAGGAATGGCTACCGTTGACGTAAACGTTCGCTCACCAATTTTAGCGGTCATCGTATATGTTCTGCCGTCAAATGCGATATAATTCTGAGCTTCGTAGATTCCCTCGCCAATATGAATCATCGCTGCAGTGTTGCCTAGATTATCCGTAAGAGTTACAGTTGCATTATCAACAATTGGGAAATCATTCGATTGGTTAAAAGGAATAGAAGTTGTGATGGATAAGTAATGTGCGCTATCTCCAGAGGTTACAGCTCCTTCTAAAACATACATCGTATCACTTGACATTAAATCTAAGTCGATTACTTTCTCGCAAGAAAAGAGGACAAGCGAAAACAAGAGACTAAATAATATTATATTTTTCATGACTTAAAATTTGAAGTTATAAGTTATGGATGGCACTATTCTAAATAAAGTCGTCTGAACTACCTCTGTTTTAGATGGATCTTTTGCGCTTTGTCTAAAATCAATTAAATACGGATTTCTCTGAGCATAAACATTGTAAATGGAGAAATTCCAACTACTTTCCCAACGTTTCCTTTTCTTAATGTTGTATGTCAGTGCAATATCCATCCTATGGTATGCAGGCATTCTGTCTGCATTTCGATTTGAATAAACAAAGATTACCTCATCATCTAGGGTATATTTTCCTGTTGGGAATGTCACTGCGTTACCCGTAGAATAGACAAAAGTTGCTGAAACAGTGAGTGATTTATTTATATCATATATTCCAACAATCGAAATATCATGTAAACGGTCTTGACGAGCACGATACCATTCATTGTTATTGATTTGATCTATTTTTTTCTCGGTGCGAGACAGTGTGTAACCTACCCAACCCGTAAATTTCCCTGATTTCTTCTTGAGCAATAACTCAATCCCGTACGCTCTTCCTATTCCAAAAAGAAGTTCTCCTTCAATCAATTCATTTGCTTGCGTATTCGCCCCATTTCTGTAATCAATTTGATTCAACATCGATTTATAATAAACTTCGGAACTAAATTCGTAAGCATTATCCTTAAAATTTTTAAACCAACCTACCGTAAATTGATCCGCAATTTCAGGTCTTACATTAATCGTTGTCGGCAACCAAATATCTGTTGGAGACGTACTAATTGTATTTGATATTAAGTGTAAATTCTGAACATTTCTGGAGTATCCACCTTTGATTGAGGCACTGGAAGAATAAAGGTAACTAAAGAAAATTCTCGGTTCAACATTTAAATAAGTTTTTATCGCTTTGTTTTTCGCATAAACTAAGGTGTCCACGACATCACCACCTAGGTTAAATAAATAGTTATTATTGTCATTGCCTAAAACCGTAAAACCAGTCCCACGAAGTCCATATAAAACATTAAATTTTTCAGTTACACTCCATTCATTGCTTATAAAGAGTGCGCTTTCAACACCTAATCTTGAGGGTAACTTGGTATTGTTCACACCTGAACCTTCCGAACCGGTAACCTCGCCCGGCACGACACTGTGATGAATTGCATTCAAACCAAATGTCACTTTATTTCTTGTATTCGGGAAAAACTGAAACTCTTGTTTGATATTATAATCTTGCAGTCTTGAACCTATATTCAAATCAAAACCTTCTCCGGCTATTTTAATGTTATAATTATAATTAGAAACGATGAATGAAGTATTCGAGAATAATTTACTATTAATAATGTGATTCCAACGCGCAGTTCCTGTTGCATTACCCCAAGAAAGACCAAATGCATTCAATCCTAATACATCTCTGCCAAAATATCCAGAGAGAAAGACTTGATCTTTATCTCCAAATCGATAGTTAAGTTTTGTATTTAAATCGTAAAAGAACAACTTGGTCTCCCTCAAACCTCGGGACTCCGGTGTAAGCTTCAAAAATAAATCTGCGTATGTTCTTCTACCTGCAATTAAAAAGGACCCTTTATCTTTTTTAATTGGACCCTCTAAGGTCAATCGAGAGGCAATTAATCCAATTCCACCCTGCGCTCCAAAACGTTTGGAATTTCCTTCGTTCATTTTGATATCTAAAACAGATGCTAATCGTCCACCGTATTGAGCAGGCTGTGTTCCTTTGTATAAGGTTGCGGTTTTAATTACATCGGAATTAAAAGTTGAAAAGAAGCCCAATAA
>JBDNIA010000302.1:0-2768 GCA_041688525.1 Crocinitomicaceae bacterium
CATTTCAATATGGTAACTGCCTTTGAGTAAAGATCCAGCGGTTGACAGTTTGGACAAACGGCGTTATAATTAACACATAGACAGCAACACACTAGGAGCACTAAATGGGAACTCGCGGAACTATTGCTTTAGAATACGCAGACGGCACAGTAGAGCAAGTTTACTGCCATTGGGATAATTATTTGTCCGGCACAGGCGCTATCCTAACTAATCACTACATGGACCCGTTCAAAGTGCAGCAACTGTTGGACTTGGGGAACCTCAGTACACTGGGCGAAGAGATTGGTGTTAAGCGTCCGTTTGATGCACCTGGCTTGCACGGCAGCGATGAGTACCTTGCGTTCCAATCCAAGTGGGCTGGACAGTGCCTGTTCTATGGTCGTGATCGCGGCGAGTATAGCCAGCAGAGCAACAAGTACGACAGCATCCAGGAATACTTTGACTTGTGCAGCGGCGAAGAATACGACTACATCTTGCGCAACGTAGCAGGCAAGGCTCGTTGGTTCGTTCGTTGCAATGCCACTCACCGTGTGTGGATCACACTGGCACAAGCACACACTCTACAAGCGGCTGTGGCGTAACAACAACAACCGCCGGGGTTGACAGATTGGCTGATCCTTGCTATAATAGATACATACAAACAAACAATAGGAGCGAAAACTATGTTAATTACATTCACAGAAGGTTACTACAAGATACGCGGTAACGATGTTAACGTTGCAGGCATCGGCTTTGAGCTGGTAGAAGACTACAAGACAGACAAGAACGGTGTTGGCTACATTACTGTTGACGGCAGTGCCACTCCAGGCTTCCCAGAACGGAATATCCGCATCCGTTGTGCGCAGGGCGCCTACACTGTTATGGGCGTGACCGATCAAACTACAGTACCCGAAGGAATGAGCATGTTGACAGCGTTAAAAACTAAGAACAAGGCCAATGCCACAGTGACAGACTTTACACAGACTAAGATCAGCGATGCTACAATAGCACAAGAAACAGATGAGCAGATCATCGAGCGCACTCGCATGCGTTTTGAAATCCTCACTGAGATGACCAAAGCAGTCAAGTCAGGTGATGTACGTGCTATGATTGTCACTGGCCCTCCAGGTGTAGGCAAATCGTTTGGTGTTGAAGCAGTACTTGAAAAGGACGACCTGTTCAATACACTAGGCGAGCGTAAACCCAAGTACGAGATCGTCAAAGGTGCTATGAGTGCCATTGGCCTCTACAGCAAGCTCTACGAGTTCAGCGACAGCAAGAGCATCATCGTGTTTGACGACTGTGACTCAATCCTGTTGGACGATGTCAGCTTGAACATTCTCAAAGCGGCCCTGGACACTAGCAAGAAGCGTACCATCTCTTGGAACACTGACAGCCGTGTGCTACGAAGCGAGGGAGTGCCAAACAAGTTCGACTTTAAGGGTGGTGCAGTGTTTATCACTAACTTGAAGTTCGAGAACGTGCGTAGCAAGAAACTGCAGGATCACTTGGCAGCACTTGAGTCACGTTGTCACTACATTGACTTGAAGATGGATACTGATCGTGAGAAGGTTTTGCGCATTGAACAGATTGTCAAGGACGGTATGTTGAACGACTACGACTTGACAGACGAAGCTAAGACTGAAGTGGTTGAGTTTATCAAAGAGAATCGTGCTCACATGCGTGAATTGAGCCTGCGTACTGTGCTCAAAGTAGCAGACCTGCGCAAGAGCTTCCCGAGCAATTGGGTCAACATGTGCAAGGTAACAGTTATGCGAGGTGTAGCATGATGATCACAGGGTGCCAATATTTTGGAGCAGAGCAGACCAGAGGCCCCTACAAGGTATGTGGTTGTACGAACTTGTGGCCGGGCAAGAGCTACTGTGACGAGCATGTTTGGCGGGTCTACCAGAAGGACACGGCCAAAGGCACGAGCCGTAAGAACAAAGCCATTGAACGAGAAATGGCAGATATTAAACGATTGGAGAGTATTGATCATGAGTAATTTTATTAAATTGACATTAGGCATTGCGTTGATTGTGGTCTTGTTGGCATTGGGACCGTGGCTGATTATCTGGTCGTGGAACATTCTGTTCGGGACTCTACACATGATCGACTTCAACTTTTGGACGTGGTCAGCGGTAATCCTATTGGGCACATTCTTCCGTGCCAATGTTAACATTAAGAAGTAAATTGGTAAGATTAGTTGTTGACTTAGACCACAGAGTACTGTATTATTAATATATGCTGAAGAACAAGTAATCAGCTACATTAACTAACAGAGGAAACATTATGAAAAGATTCAATAAAGAAACCAAGACATTCAAAGTTTTTACCGCATTGTACAATGGTGCAGTTTTGACATCTAGCCAGGCCAGGCATGATCTAGGCGTTGGTAACCTATCAGCAGAAGTAAGCCGCATCAAGCAGAACGGTTATGCTGTTTATTCACGCACTCGTAAGGCAGGTAACGGAGTTACTGTTACTGAGTACGAAATGGGTCAACCAAGCCGTGAAATCGTTGCGCTAGGTTACAAAGCCAAGTCATTAGGCATCACGCTCTAAGAGTAGTTTCAAACAGCTAATACCGATTCGCTCCCGGGGTAGGCACGTTTGAGGGTGTGGCAGAAATGTCACATCCTTTTCTCTTGACCGGCACTTCAGGTGGTTGACAGTTTGGATATATAGTGTTATAATACTCATATAGACAGCAACAACTAGGAGCGAACCGTGTACAGCAGACTATTCAACGAAATACGAATTGGCAGCATGTTTAGATTCAACGGCAA
>JBDNIA010000037.1:0-2489 GCA_041688525.1 Crocinitomicaceae bacterium
GCGTTTATGGCATTTCGCTCCGCAAAACCTCTAACGACAGCATTAGCAGAAGTAATATCAGGCAAATATCTGCGGCGCTTCATAATTGTTTCAACATAACCATTTTCCCGCGCATTGTTCACGGTTTTGTCCATGTATGTTTTAATGGATGCATATTGTTCAAAATAACCATCGATAATTCCTTTGGCTTCCGTTCTGGAAATACCAAGATTTTGAGCCAAACCGAAAGCACCTTGACCGTATATAATTCCAAAATTCACCGCTTTGGCGGAACTTCTTTGGTCTCGAGTAACTTCTTCTAAGGGAATATGAAACACTTTTGAAGCAGTTGCCGCGTGGATATCATGTCCTTTTTGGAATGCTTCTATCATATTTTTATCTTCACTCAAAGCAGCGATAATCCGCAATTCTATTTGTGAGTAATCTGCCGCTAAAAGTTTGAAATCTTTGTCTCTTGGAACAAACATCTTGCGAATTTCTTTTCCGCGTGCGCTGCGAATTGGAATATTTTGCAAATTTGGGCTACTGGAGCTCAATCGACCAGTTGCGGTAACGGTTTGCATATAGCTCGTGTGAATTCGCCCGTCTACTGGATCACATAGCGTCGGCAACGGATCAACGTAAGTGCTCTTCAATTTGCGCAGCTGACGGTAATCCAAAATCAATAGAATTATTTCGTGGTCATTTTTGTGTTTAACTAAAACATCCTCTGAAGTCGCGTATTGACCTGTTTTCGTTTTTTTAGCCTTTTTAGATATTTGCAAATGATCGAAAAGCACTTCCCCCAATTGTTTTGGAGAATCTAGGTTGAAGTCAAAGTCAACATAACTTTTAATCTGTTTTTCTAATTCAACAAGTGTCGTTTCCAATTCTTTCGAAAAGGTTTTTAAACTCTCTACATCTATCGCAACACCTTCAAACTCCATAGATCGGAGAATTTCAACTAAAGGCATTTCCATTTTATAAAACAAGTCTTTCAAATGCGGCTTTTGAATTTCCGGTTCGAAAATTTGTTTCAATTGGAAAGTGATATCTGCATCTTCGCAAGCATAATCGACAATTTCTTCGGGTTTTAAATCGCGCATATTGCCTTGATTTTTCCCTTTTTTCCCAATCAGTGTTTCTATCGACACAGGTTGGTAACGCAAGTAATATTCTGCCAAGAAATCCATTGATTGTTTGGATTCTGGTTGAATCAAATAGTGCGCAATCATGGTGTCAAATGTTGGATCCGCCACACTCATTTGGTAGCGATTCAATACTTGTAAATCGCACTTTATGTTGTGTGCGATTTTCTCAATTTTGGAGCTCGAGAAAAATGGTTCGAAGAAATCAACAATCTTTTTAGCCTCGCTAAATTTTTGTGGAACAGAAACATAATATCCTTCTCGCTCTTTCCATGAGAAAGCAATTCCAACCAAATCAGCACGCAAGGCTTCAATACTGGTGGTTTCTGTATTGAAACAAACTTGTGACTGCTGAAGCAATAAATCAAGTAATTTAGAACGTTCTTCTGGTGTATTCACCAAATGATAAGATGCTTTTTCTGTAGCTATCGTTTTCATTTCGGTAGTTGTCATTGGCTCTTGCTTAACGACCAAACTTTGCTGACCAAATAAATCCAATTGCCCAACTGTGCTATTTCCAGCAGCGGCAACGACAATTTCCTCACCAATAACTCGTTTCGCTAAATTTCTGAATTCCAGTTCGGTAAAAATTTTCAAAACAGCGTCGTGATCGGGTTTATCTAATTTCAAGTCAATAGGATCAAAAGGAACAGGAACATCAATTATTATCGTTGCCAACATTTTAGACAGCAAACCTTGTTCTTGGAAATTCTCAACGTTTTCCTTCATTTTCCCTTTCAAGTCTGCGGCATTCTTGAAGAGCTCTTCCATGGAGCCATATTCCTTAATGAATTTTTTCGCTATTTTTTCACCAACGCCTGGAATTCCCGGAATATTATCCACGGCATCACCCCACATACCAAGCACATCGATTACTTGTAATGGATGGTCAACTTCAAATTTTTCGCAAACTTCTTTCACGCCCATAATGGAAGCCGGATCTCCGCCGCGACCAGGTTTATAAATGAAGATATTTTCAGAAACGAGTTGACCAAAATCCTTGTCTGGCGTCATCATGTAAGTCTGGAAACCTTCTTTTTCTGCCATTTTTGCCAACGTTCCAATAATATCATCTGCTTCAAACCCTTCCAGCATAAGCATGGGAATGTGAAAAGCTTTGATGATTTCTTTGATTGGTTCCAGCATCGAACGTATGCCTTCTGGCATTTCTTCGCGATTCGCTTTATACGCCGCAAAATCTTCCATTCTGTTTGTTGCTCCGCCCGGCGCATCAAAAACAACCGCCATGTGTGTTGGTTTTTCCTTTAGAATGATATCTATCATCGCATTCGTAAATCCAAATGCGGCCGATGTGTTTTCACCTCTCGAATTGACTCTAGGATTTTTTGCAAAGGCAAAGTA
>JBDNIA010000303.1:0-3554 GCA_041688525.1 Crocinitomicaceae bacterium
AAGATTTATATTTACTTCAGGAGTTACAGGTGGCACTATAGCTTCCTCTGCGAATGGTTTGCAAATCGCGCACATGTGGGCAAATAGTTACGGCGATGGGCGAATGGCGATAGGAGATTTTCAGACACCAGGCTTAGATTCAAACAACACGCTTGAAATTCGTGCTTCTTCTGGATCGCCTTATTGGAATGACCCTTCTGGAACGAGCGGTCTGCGTTTCTCATTCTTGACCTCTGCAAATACAGCCATGAATAATCCTGGCAACGGTGTCTTATCCGTAGATGCCAATGGTGATATAATTTATGTCCAAGCTGATAGCATTGTTTCAGCGGGTGGAGGAGGTAGTGGTTTCACATCTTGCACAAATACCACAGGCGCTGCCAACTTAAATTCAGATTCAAAAGTGAATTTAAACAGTCATAACCTTTACTTTGAGGGTCAAAATAATTCGAATGACAAAATAGGAATAGGTTATAATTGTAGTTCTCCATTGAATGCAAAATTAGACCTTTTATCAGAAAACGGAGGGATCGGAGGCAATTTCTGGACTTTGAATGGTAATAATACAACTGGTTCAAATATTGGAGTTTGGGGGTACTCGGGTGGCAATGGTGGCAATTCCTTTGGTGTACTTGGTAGAACGGGTAATTCCAATTCAAGTTTTGATGCTGCTATATTCGGCTCACCCTCCAGTTCCTCGGGTTGGGGTGGTTATTTTACAGGTGATCTGATGGCCATTACCAATTATTATCCATCGGATAGTACTTTAAAAACAAATATTCAGCCTTTGAATGAGGCATTAAATACAATTAATAATTTGCGTCCGAAAACTTATTTTATGGACAATGTAGGTCATCCTGAGTATAATTTTAACACCAACGTTCAATATGGATTTTTATCCCAAGATGTTCAGTCAATTTTACCCGACCTAGTAAAAACTTCACCAGCTCCCTTAGAGTTTAATTCAGCGGGGAATATCCTTCCTTATTCTGGAAATACATTTTTGGCAATGAATTATATCCCAATTATTCCTATCAACACCGCCGCCATCCAAGAACTTGACAGAGAATTCCAAAACAGAAATTTAAGCGATTAAAGCATTAAAACAAACGTTGTGGATTTGAACAATTCGTTGACGAAAGTACTGGCAATGAGAGGAATTTCTTATGATTGGACTGCTGCAGGGCAAAACACATATAGTTTAGATACTTGCAATCACGTTGGTTTCATTGCGCAAGAGTTACAACAAGTGGATAACCGTTTAACTTTTATCGGTAGAGATAGTCTTTTGCACGTAGAATACGAAAAAGTTGTTCCCATTTTGGTTGAAGCAATTGAAGAGTTGAATAATGAAGTGGAAAGCAAAGATTCAATCATTAACGCAATCAATTCTCGTTTGTCGACATTGGAAAACTGTCTTTCAGGTATTTTACCATTTTTGTGTCAATTGAGTCAATCGGCAATTCAAGCGAACACACCAGAAACGCAAAATGCAATTCGTGCGCAATTGGCTGTGAAATTGAATAATAATGAATCAATCATTCTTGATCAAAACGTTCCAAATCCGTTCGCTGAGCAAACGGTGATCAATTTTTCTATTCCAGAATCGGTACAAAAAGCGCAAATTCATTTCTACAACACAGAAGGAAGAATTATCCAATCTGTTGAAATTTCTGAACGAGGTTTGGGTAGTTTAACCGTATTCGGTTCTGATTTGAGTCGAGGAATTTACACGTACACTTTGGTTGCAGACGGTCAAATCGTTTCAACTAAAAAAATGATGAAAGATTAAAAGATTGTTTTTGAAAATTGAAATCCCACTTGGCTTGCTGAGTGAGATTTTTGAATTAATCTACCGAATCTTCCTCTCCAAAAGCGCATAAAGTGCAAACGAAGCCAGCCAATGTTCACCCATGTAATCGCCATCTACGATGGAAGGAAGCGAACTCTTAAGGTGAGTATCCGCAACAGCGCGCAAATGAGCCAGTTTCTTGTCGCCTCTTGCAATGGAATACATACACCAAGCTCTACTTAGATTTAAGCCGTCCAAATGCACTAGTTTACCATCGCTTCGATCGGTTACAACTAAGGGTTGAAGAACAAAACGCGGATTCAGCAGACTAGGCATAAATCGATAAAGCCATTTGTTGAATTCTTTCTTTGGCAATATTTTATTCATCAAATGAATTTCTTCGAAAATTGGACTTAAAAAATCGAAACCACTTGGTTCATATTTTATATTTGCGTCCTCGTCTTTCAAATAAAAGAAACGAGCTCGTTCTTCAATTAAATTTTTGAATTTTTTGTTTTTAGTAAGAACGGCATAATCATAAGCCACGCTTAAACCAAAAGCGGTATTTACATGTTCGCCTGAGCGCAGAGGATGACTTAACTTGGGCAAAAAATCCATAAATTCATAAACAATGTGGTCGGCTAAGGGTCTCAAGTTTTTAGCCATTGTTCGTCCCAGCGAATCTTCAAAGGTTAAGAGTTCACCATGTAATTTTAGTATCCAAGCCCAACCGTAAGTTCTCTCAAAAGATTGGTTGTGTTCGGTTTTGAAGAAATGGACTTCCGTGACGATGTTTTCTTCTGTAATTCTTTCACTTAACTTTTCTCGAATATCTTTTTGATCCATTTCAGGGAACTCTTTCAATAGGCGAACGAGCATCCAGTGACCATGGACAGAACTGTGCCAGTCAAAACAACCAAAAAAAGCAGGATGAAGTGCTTTTGGACTTTGAAGGTCCTCATCGCCATTCAGCACTTGTCCCAATTTGTTTGGATATTCTTGTTCTAAACATTTCATAGGCAATGCGGCAAGTCTGTTGACTTCTTCATCATCCAAAATAAGACTTACTTTTGTGTTGCCTATAGAAATATCATCATCAGGGATGTGATATACGCATGAGCCAAGTATGAAAAGGGAAAGAATAAGAAATAGCGATTTCATAAAAGTTCTATTTTTAAATTGGCTAATTCTCTCGCCAATTTGTCGACTTCTACAAAGTCTTCGTATGTTGGTTTTAGAATGTTTTTAGATTCGTGAAGTACAAATTCATTGATTTCGGCGATATCTAAAAACCCAATTTTATCGTTCAAAAATGCATCGACAACGACTTCGTTCGAAGCGTTTAATGCACAAGCAGCTGTACCTTCCAGAGACATGGCGACGTAAGCGAGATTTAAGTTTTTAAACGTATCTCTGTCGGCTTGCTCGAAAGTTAATTGTGGATAATCCATAAAGTTGAAACGGGGAAAATCAGTTGGAAAACGATCAGGATATGTTAATGCAAACTGGATTGGTAATTTCATGTCTGGCAAACCCATTTGCGCTTTCATACTGCCATCTTCAAATTGAACTAAAGAATGGACAATAGACTGCGGGTGAACGATTATATCGATTTGTTCGGGCCTCAAGTTAAACAACCATTTCGCCTCAATTACTTCCAAACCTTTATTCATCAGTGAAGCAGAATCAATGGTGATTTTTGCTCCCATTTCCCAATTAGGGTGTTTCAACGCTTGTGCTTTGGTCACAGCGCTTAACCTCT
>JBDNIA010000304.1:0-2994 GCA_041688525.1 Crocinitomicaceae bacterium
CAAACGGATTTCAAACACAATTTCGGTATTGAAAACGCTGAAGACAAAAATGCTTTGGGGAAAATGTTTGGCGTTTTAGTTGTTCGAAATACGGATGGAGCATTGGGTTATTTGTCAGGATTTTCGGGGAAAGTCGCAGATAGCAACCATTGGCCTGGATTTGTTCCACCAGTTTTTGATATTTTAGAAAAAGACGGTTTTTACAAAATTGAAGAACAAGAAGTCAATGACTTGAATCGACAATTGGAAGAGGCGCTTTCAAATCAAGTATTGCTAGAAAAGAGAGAAATATTTAGTCGCCTAAAGCTCAATGCTGAAGAAGAAATCATTGAAATAAAAAAGCTGAATGCAGAAAAAAAGCAATTGCGCAGAATTCGTCGTTCCGAAGCTGAGTCAACTTTCAATTCGGCAGATTTTGAAAAATTGACCAAAGAGTTAGACAAAGAAAGCAGTCAAAATCATTTTTTCTTGAAAGACAAAACGAAGGAATGGAAAGCTCGTATTGAAACGGCGAAAAGCGATTTATCTTTTGAAGAACAGAAAATTAGTTATTTGAAGCAAAAAAGAGGGAAACGTTCTGCAGAATTGCAAAAGAAAATATTTCGAGCGTATTCCTTTCTCAATAAAAACGGACAATCTAAATCATTGCTTGATATTTTCGCCTTTTTGGACCCCCTTTTTCCGCCTTCTGGTGCTGGAGAATGTGCTGCGCCAAAATTGTTGCACTATGCTTATCAAAATAACTTGGAACCTATCGCTTTGGCAGAATTTTGGTGGGGAAAATCACCGAGTTCAGAAATTCGGCAACACAAAAATTATTACCCTGCTTGCAAACGTAAATGCGAACCTATTTTGGGCCATATGTTGCAAGGTTTAGCAGTCGATGAAAATCCATTGCTTTCTAATCCTTCCTACGGAAAAGAAATTGGAATTGTTTACGAAGACGAGCATTTACTGGTCGTGAACAAGCCGAATGAGTTTCTTTCTGTTCCAGGCGTTCATTTAACGGATTCTGTTCAAACACGTATGTTGGAAAAGTACCCAAATGCAACTGGACCAATGCTTGTGCATCGTTTGGATATGTCGACATCTGGCGTGATGCTCGTTGCCAAGACCAAAGAAGTTCATAAAATGCTACAAAGTCTTTTCGTCAAAAGAAGTATGAAAAAAACGTACGTCGCGGTTTTAGATGGGATTATTGAGGGCGATGAGGGTTTTATCGATTTGCCCTTGCGATTAGATATTGACGATCGACCTCGCCAAATGGTTTGCTGCGAGCACGGAAAAACATCGCGCACGAAATGGAGGGTTTTGGAACGTAAAGAGGGAAAAACCAAAGTTCAATTTTTCCCAATAACCGGTCGCACGCATCAGCTACGCGTGCATGCTGCTCACAAAGACGGATTGAATACGCCAATTGTTGGAGATGATTTATACGGCAAAAAATCCGATCGACTTTATTTACATGCTGAGAGCTTGGAATTTATTCATCCAATAACACTGGAGTTGATGAAAATTTTCGTCAATTCAAATTTCTAAAAACAAAAAAACGGATTAAATCTAAATTTAATCCGTTTAAAAAAGGGGTTTAAAAATTTCTATTGCCCTATCATGACTGGGATTTTTCCGTCTGTCATAATAATTTTGGCATTCGGACTTGTTGTTAATGACCTCATCATTTCAATGTAGTTGTACTTCAAAAGCGCTTCAGTTAATGAGCTATTGATAATGTTTTGCGCATTTTTAATTCCTTCTGCTTCAATTTTCAAACGATCTGCTTCTTTTACCGCTTTCTGAATGACGAATTCCATTTGTAAAGCTGCTTGTTCAGCATTCGCTTTAGATTGAATTGCACTCGACATTGCGGGAGGTAAAGAAATTTCTTTTAGCAAAACAGCATCTATGATAAAGCCTTTATCGCCGATATCTGTCGTTAACTCATTCACCATGACGTGTTCAACCAATTTTCGATCAACAGCGTATAGCTCTTTCGCATCATAACGAGCACTAACTTGGCGGGCAGTAGCGATGAAATTACTTTCTACCACCACTTTTTGGTAGTTCAAACCGTAGTTGATATAAATATCGCGGGCTTGCTTTGGATCAACATGGTAGAGAAGAATAATTTCAGTTTTTACACTCAAACCCTCTTTTGTGGGCAATTCGAGTACCTGATAAATCTCCTTTGTTTGGACATTTACTTTGATAACTTTGGATACAAACGGATTGTAAGCTTTTGCCCCAGCTTCAATAATGCCCGGCTTCAACTTTCCAACTTTCTGAATCATCCCAACTTGTCCGGGACGAATAACTGTGCATGAACTAAAAAAAACTATTGTCGCAAAAAACGACAAACCAATGAATGCATATTTTTTCATAATTACGAATTTTATAAATAAATGTACATATACTTAAAGTCCGTTATTCAGTTATAACGTTACGTTAACATATCTCTGATTTATGGATTATAAAACATACTAAACCAGATATTCATTATGCCTATAAACTTTCACAAAAACTTAGTTGGATTTTTGAAAATATAAAGGATAAAATCTACGGTTATACTCGACTTGCTCAATGGCATGAAGAGGTTGATAAATGCGGCTTTAAATCATTTAACACCATTTCAATAACAATAATGAACCATTATCAAACCCTATTGAACTAATTCGATAATCGAAGTAAAAATGCCTCTGCAGAATCTTTCAACGCAAAAATTAAAGCGTTTAGATCTCAGTTCAGAGGAGTTACCAATATTGGATTCTTTTTATTCAGGTTGACACGAATTGATGCATGATTTTTTTTCAAGTCCACAGAAATATGTCATGATACGGAATTTCTCACTGTACAAGATATAGACAACAAACATAACGTGATTTTATAATGCAAAAAAAAAGAGGAACTCTTGCGAATTACTCTCTTTAATGGTAGCGGGGACAGGACTCGAACCTATGCCTTTCCCTTTGGGAAAGGTAGGAACTTCGACGAACTAAA
>JBDNIA010000305.1:0-4599 GCA_041688525.1 Crocinitomicaceae bacterium
CCGAGTATCACCAGCAGTGAAAAACTGGTTGGTATTTCAATCAAGTGAACCAATAACATTTTAATACCGACGAAGAGAAGCACACCGATTAAAGCAAATTTCATGTAATGGAATTTATCCAACATTCCAGCCAAGAAGAAATACAAGTTTCTCAAACCAAGAATTGCAAAAATATTCGACGTAAACACAATAAAAGGATCAGTTGTAATCGAGAAGATGGCAGGAATAGAGTCAACGGCAAAAATGATGTCTGAAAATTCAACAACAATCAATGCTGCAAAAAGAGAGGTTGCGACGCGCTTTCCATTTTCACGGGTAAAATAACGACCATCTTCAATCGTCCAATCAATTTTAAAAACTTTGGATAGAAGTCGCACGGGCAAACTTTCTTTAAAATTTTCTTCATCATCTTCTTTTTCAAGGAGAATCTTGATCGCTGAATAAATCAGTATACCTCCGAATACGTATGTTGCATATTCAAAATTACGAACGAAAGCCGCCCCAACTAGAATCATGATTAATCTAAAAAAGACAGCCCCAATAATTCCCCAAAAAAGGATATTGTGTTGGTATTTTTGGTTTACCTTGAAAAACTTAAAAACCAAAGCAATAACAAAAATATTATCTAAACTCAATGACTCTTCAATCAGGTATCCCGTATAATAATCCAGCATTGCCTTTCCTGGCTCGGTATCCAATTTATTTATTTCCAACCAATTTACATCGTAAATCCAATAAATAACTAAACCAAAGAGCAAGGCTAATGAGACCCAAATAGAAGTCCAAATTAGTGACTCTTTCATACTTACTTTATGGTCTCCCCTGTGAAAAACACCTAAATCTAAAGCTAACAAGCCGAATACCAATATCAAAAAAACAATCCAAACCATGGTGATAAATTCAAGTCGTTAAAGATAATTAAAGTCAGAGTTTAATTGGCTGAAGCAGCCATTATTCTTATTTTTGCCCTTAAAAAATCATGGACTTCATTTTAGAATCTGACTTTCTGCCAACTGGCGATCAACCCGAGGCAATCAAAAGTTTAGTGAATGGATTAAATGAGGGCCTTTTTGGTCAAACTTTACTTGGTGTTACAGGAAGTGGTAAGACTTTTACAATTGCAAATGTCATCAAACAAATTGATCGGCCAACTTTGATTTTAAGTCACAACAAAACACTTGCTGCGCAATTGTATGGTGAGTTCAAACAGTTCTTTCCTGAAAATTCAGTTGAATATTTTGTTTCTTATTACGATTATTATCAGCCTGAAGCTTATTTACCAGTAACTGGAACTTTCATAGAGAAAGACTTACAAATAAACGACGAATTAGAAAAACTTAGGCTTTCTACAACATCTGCCCTACTTTCTGGCCGTAGGGATGTTATTGTCGTTTCTTCTGTTTCTTGTATTTACGGCATCGGCAATCCCAACGAATTTGCTAAAAGTATAATGCCCATCAAGGTTGGACAGACCATTTCTAGAAATAAATTCCTGTTACGGTTGGTAGAAAACCTTTATTCCCGCTCTCTTGTAGAGTTTAACAGAGGCCAATTTAGAGTGAAAGGTGACACAATTGATATCTATCTTGCTTATGCGGATTATGCTTTGCGCGTCGAGTTTTGGGGCGATGAAATTGAGAAAATTTCAACCATCGATCCAATTAACAATGGCACTTTAGAGGTGCTCGAGGATATAAATATTTATCCTGCAAATATTTTCGTCAGTAGTCCTGAGACAACTCGACAGGCGATTGATGCCATTTCATTCGACATGCAATTGCAGGTAGATGCATTCAAAGCCGAAGGAAAAGTTGAAGAAGCTACTCGTTTGCTAGAACGCACCGAATACGATTTAGAAATGATGCGAGAATTAGGATATTGCTCTGGAATTGAAAACTATTCTCGCTATTTTGACCAACGTGAACCCGGAACCAGGCCTTTTTGTTTACTCGATTATTTTCCAGATGATTTTCTCATGGTTGTGGATGAAAGTCACGTTACCTTGCCACAAATTCGCGCTATGTACGGTGGAGACCGTTCTCGAAAAATAAATCTAGTGGATTATGGTTTTCGTTTGCAGGCTGCAATGGATAATCGACCTTTAAAATTTGAAGAATTCGAGAGTTTATTGAATCAAATCATCTACGTTTCTGCGACACCAGCGGATTATGAAATTGAGCGATCAGAAGGTTTTGTTGTTGAGCAAGTTATTCGCCCAACAGGTTTACTCGACCCAATTATTGAAGTTCGCCCCAGTTTGAACCAAATTGATGATTTAATCAATGAAATTCAAAAACGAATAGATAAAAGCGAACGAACGCTGGTAACGACGCTTACAAAGCGTATGGCCGAGGAACTTCAAAAATATCTTGATAAATTAGGTGTTTTGTGCCGATATATTCACAGTGATGTCGATACAATTGAACGAGTAGAAATACTCCGTCAACTTCGCTTGGGAACGTTTCATGTATTAATTGGTGTAAATTTATTAAGGGAAGGTCTTGATTTGCCCGAAGTTTCACTTGTAGCAATTATCGATGCGGATAAAGAAGGTTTTTTAAGAAGTACACGAGCTTTGGTACAAACTGTTGGTCGCGCGGCGAGAAACTTGGATGGTCGAGTAATTTTTTATGCGGATAAAATGACAGATTCTATGCAGCAGACAATTGATGAAACCAACCGTCGACGTGAAATTCAAATAGCTTACAATGAAGAACATGGCCAAGTTCCAACTGCGTTGAATAAGTCAAAAGAGAAAATCATGAGTTCGACTAAAGTTGCAGATGGTGATTCGGGGACAAGAATTTTAGAACGAAGAGAATACGAGCAAAACGAAAATATTCAGTTGGCTGCTGAGCACAAAGGTGCTTACAATGATCAAGATAAGTTGGCAAAAATGATTAAAGCCACGAAAAAAGCAATGGAAAATGCCGCTAAAAATCTCGACTTTATTGAAGCCGCCCGACTAAGAGATGAATTATTTCAAATGCAGACTTTCGTTGAAAAGTAGTTTTAACAGCCAAAAAAATTGGGAATTCAGTTCCTTTAACGAAATCCTTTTAATTTTGCCAAAAATTTAATATGAAATTCAATTCTTTTATCAGTCAATTTAGAACCATTGCTATTTTAGAAGGAATTTCCTTTCTTTTACTTGGGTTAACGATGATTTTGAAATATCAAGCCGACATGCCTTTGCCAAATAAAATTGTTGGTTATGCGCATGGCTTGCTATTCATAGCTTATATGACTTGGCTTTATTTGAATTGGGTAGATAAAAAATGGAGTTTTAAGGCTTTAGTTTTTCTTTTTGTTGCTTCCTTGGTTCCTTTTGGTACATTTATCGCTGATAATAAATTCATTAAAAACGAAGAGTTGAAATCTTTGAAATAAATTATCTTTATCACAAATGGATACTAGAAAACACGTTGAAGTCTGCTTTACTCCTGGTGAATACGACTATTACAAAGACGAATACGAAATAGTAGTTGTTATAGATGTTTTGAGAGCAACTTCAGCAATTTGCGCGGCATTTGCGCACGGTGTAAAATCAATAATTCCCGTTGCGACTATCGAAGAAGCGCGTGAATATCAGAAGAAAGGCTTTTTAGTTGGAGCGGAGCGCAAAGGTCAAATCGTTGAAGGTTTTGATTTCGGAAACTCGCCTTATTCTTACATGAAAGAAGAGTTAAAAGGCCAAGATGTAGTTCTTTCAACAACAAATGGTACAAAAGCTTTAGACATCGCAAAAGATGCTGAAATCGTGGTAGTTGGTTCTCTGTTGAATTTACGACACTTAAGCGAATGGCTTGCGATTCAAGATAAAAATATTTTGTGCTTATGTTCAGGCTGGCAAGATAAATTCAATTTAGAAGACACAATATGCGCAGGAGCCATCTGCGAGCACCTATTAGGAACAGGTAAATTTCAAAGTGATGAAGATTCTTCTATTGCTTCGAAATATTTGTACTTGTCGGCGAAAGACAATTATTTTGGGTATTTGAAATCTAGTTCACATCGAAGACGATTAAAAAACTTAAATTTGAATGCGGATATTAAATATTGCTTAACACCAAATCAGCATGATGTGATTCCTATACTTCGAAATGGCAAATTGGTTCAAATATAAATTCTTTATACTCCTGCTTCTTCCTATCGGAATGAGTATGATTCCCACGTCAAATTCTATCTATAAAAAATGGGGTTTTTTCGGGCATAAACGAATTAATAGAATTGCCATTTTCACACTTCCTCCTCAAATGTTTGGCTTTTACAAAGACCACATTGAATATTTGACTGAACATGCTGTTGATCCAGATAAACGGAGATATGCTATGGAAGGAGAAGCTCAATGTCATTACATCGATATAGATCATTATTCAAAAAATGGAGATAATCCGTTTGAAATAGTGCCGAGACGATGGACAGATGCCGTTGCTAAATAGTCTGAAGATACTTTACAAGCTTACGGCATCGTTCCGTGGCATTTGTTAGTAATGAAAAATAAATTGAAATGGGCATTCGAAAATAGGAATGTTGATTTGATTTTGAAATATTCTGCAGATATTGGTCATTACGTCGGCGATGCGCACGTTCCCTCGC
>JBDNIA010000306.1:0-2087 GCA_041688525.1 Crocinitomicaceae bacterium
ATTGCTGTGATAACTCTAACCTTTAAATCATTATCGTTAATAGTTCTATTAGGATTCTTAACTACTTTAAACGTAGCCTGTAATTTTGCATCTGCTTTGCTGCCAAATAAAATTTTATATTTTACTGAATGATAAATTATTTCGTCGCTTAAAGATTTAATGTTAGCCAAGTTTGTACCAAAAGAAATCCGCAAACTATCACTATCGGGTGCTACTGGTTCAGTAGGCAACGCTCCGGCCAGGTATAATCTATAATCGTCATTGTATGATCTTGTCAGCATATAAAGATCAATTATATTGCTAGAACTAGGATCAATTCTACGACTTTCACTGGCATTATGTATGTATTGGAATTTTAAATTACGTCTACCTATGTTGGCTTTATATGATGTAGTCAAATCAAGTGTGTTGGTTGTTCTATTCACTTGTTTGACTACATCTACATCAACATCATAAAAGTAAATTAGTTGTCCGGCTGGATACGTTACCGTGTCATTAAAATCAATTGAAGATTCTTTTTCTCTAACTAATATTAAATTATTTGAATTGTCTAACAATTCAAAATATGTTGTTCCGTACAGGTCAGTTGTTTCTTGAAAAAACAAATAGTTTAAATCTTGGTCTGTTCCTACAATTTGTTCAAATGCTTCAGGATTGTCTATTACTCCGTTATTATTCGAATCGTAAAATGCTAATTTGACTTCGGCGGTGCTTTCATATCCGTCATCAAACTTAATTGTATCGTTTAATGTGAAAGGAATATCTTGTTTTAATTCAGTAACGGAATTACTTCCGGTGTTTATGCCTAATACTTTTACTTGATCCTTAACAACATTTCCTAACTTATCGTTATACTGAGTTTCATTAGTATCAAGGTAGAACCTATTTTGCTTAACACTACCGAAAACGTAACTTAGTTTTCTAACTCTAATAGAGTAACGGTCTGCTTGTTTAACAAACGCTACTGTCCACGAAGAATCAACGTTGGTATTCGTAGTATCGCCGGCTTTACCTAAACTAAAATCACTAACAAGATTAATGTTAGATGCAGTAATGATATTCCAAGTCGAAGTTAATATATCGTATCGTAACCCAAAATTTAAATTTTGAAAAGTTTGATTTACAATTTCAGTTTGTAATGAAGTTGTTAGATCGTTAGCAAATCGTGGAACAATCCTAGTGGCTATTGCTCCAGTTGGTACTACATCGCTTAATGTTATCGGACCTAATCCGTTAGTTAAGATTCCTCTGCCAGCATTAGTACCATCACCTACAACTTTTACAGTGTTAGTCCATATCCTATCAGTCTGTGCAGGATCAGCTAGATTAATTGGTACTATCTTGCCGGCTTTAAATGCACTTCCTGCTGGTGGCACAAATTTAATCAATGTACCAGTAAACAGATATTTTAATTCACTAGTAGAATATGTACCTACTTTTAATAATTCCCCAACTTTTGTAAAATATCCTGTAGGAGTTGTTGTAGTGATCGATTGCCAGATAGTATTTGTATCTGTAAATAAAATCTTATCAAAGTTTGTAAAATAAAAATTATAAACGTCAGCATCTGTAAATTCAGGCTCAATAACGTTATTAATAAAATTAATAATATCTATTCTACTATTAAATTTAAAAGATAAAGTATTTTCACCACTTTCTTTATAAACATATCCGTCGTCGCAAAAAATATTTACAGAACTATATTTTCCTGACGCATCGATGATATCATAATTTCTAGAAATGCCGCTGGATGTTCTATTGATAGCTTTAATTTTTACAATATTTTGACTACTGGCCAACGGTGCTAGGTTATAATCCTCAGCAGTGATCATTCTGTTCTGAGTGTAGTATACTGCGGGAGCATTGGTTCGAATTGTATCAATATCTTCTGCTGCCGCGGAATTTGCAACTGTAGACTGTAATGCAAGTCCAACGGTTAATGTATGTGCAACTCCTGTAGAATTAACATAATTAATGCTTATGTTGATGCCGCGCATATCGCTAGGATACACCGTGTATGACAACCCGTTACTTGTTCTATAGTAAACTCTAAATGCACCTTGTGGTAGGTTACCGTAAATACCATC
>JBDNIA010000307.1:0-6125 GCA_041688525.1 Crocinitomicaceae bacterium
AAAGTTTTTCCCAATTACCATTTATTTTAGTTACAAACATACCTTCTTGAGGGTAATTTTCTAATTGATAATATGGTAAGTCAAATAAGCGAGTTGGATTCATTTTCTGAGTTTACGTTTGTGTGAAACGAATATACTAAAAATTGAACTGTTTAACAATCTTTTGCAAATCTGTGTAACCATATTGATAATAGTCACTACATATTGAAGGATTGTTATTTTTTTCATAACTTGGCTTTTCGAAATTAATTTTTCGACCTGTAACTTTTAACCTACGGGAATTGTTTAACTGTTAACGTGCAAAGAACTTTTGAAAAGAGACGAGTACAATATTGTTGTAAAAAATCACGCTAACGCTCTCTACTGTTATGCGTTAAAATTCCTTCGGGATAGTGAAAATGCGCAAGATATTGTGCAAGATGTTTTTGAAAAGTTGTGGCTCAATCGAAAAAAGGTAGAGTTGGATAAGGCAAAAAGTTGGATGTTTACCACCGCTTTTCATGCCATGCTCAATTTTAACAAGAAACGAAGTAAAATGATATACGATTCAGATAGTTTACCCGAACGCGGGTCAAATGGAAAAAATATTTTTGAATCAAATCAAGTGGTAGAGAGGGCTGTAAATATCTTGCCTCCACTTCAAAAAAGTATCATTCTATTGAGAGATTTACAAGGATACACTTACCAAGAAATTGGTGAAATCCTTAAAATCAGCGAGTCGCAAGTGAAAGTTTATTTATTTAGAGCGCGGAACAAAATAAAAAAGCAGTTAAAATATTCAACGAAGTTGGTATGAGTAACCCGTCTTTCGACAACATAGATAAATGGCTTTTTGAGTATACTGAGGGTAATTTATCTTCCCAACAAGAAACTCAATTGAAGCAATTTTTACTGCAAAATCCTAATTTAGAAAAGGATTTGGATGCTTGGCAAAATGCCACAGTTAAAAGTGTGCCTGTTGTTTTTCCAAATATAGATTCTCACATCCGTAAACCAATAGCTTGGTGGATTCCTGCGGCTGCTGTATCTTTTGTCTTCGGTACAATTTCTTTAGCTTGGGTGAATGAAAATACAAATGTAAGTCAGCTTGTGGCACTCGACTCCGCTCATATGGTTAGCGCAATCCAAGTCGAAAATAGTGCTGAAAAAGGTGAAGCTTATTTTGAATCAAAAAACAACAACAAAACACCAAATTTTATGTTGGTCGGCAATGGTTCAACTTCTGTAGTTTTTGGTCATAATTGGAATAATAAAATACCTGTTTATTCTGGTTTGGTCGGAAACGTCAACGCTTTCGAGGTGAATGATTTTCATAGTAATTATCCACTCGAAATTGAAAGTGTCAATCAGTCTCTAAATATAAAAAAGGATAAAATTGAAGGAGCGGAGTTCAAATTAAAAAATGACAATAGCCTCTCTTCTTCCGCATCGAATTCTGCAAGTGATATTGAGGAATTGACAAAAAACACAAAAAGTGAGCCTCGAGCTGAGAATAAATATGGCAGCTCGTATAATAATTCTTTCCTAAGTAAGTTGAAGTCCATCGCACTCAAAATCGTTCGGATGACGGATAATCCTCTAGCATTGAGTAACTCAAAAGATATTTATTATCATACACCGGGAATGCAAGCCATGGATGTGAATTTTGGTTCCGCCGGAAGTCTATCCACCCCTAGATTGCAAAGCGTGAGTCGCGCGCAATGGTCAGGCAGAGCTAATCAGCAAATTTCAAGTCAAATTTCCTTTGATACTTACGTCAAAAGTATTCGAGGAGGAATTGGTTTTCAAGTTAATCATGTTTATTATGGAGGTGGAGCTTATCAGATTGGACAATTTGCTCTAACGTATTCACCGAAGTTCTTGGTATCGAAAAACATTGTAATTGAGCCAGCTATTCGCTTTAAAATGGGGAACACGCGTTTACAAAATCAAAAAATGATTCCGGGACAACTGGTTGAGTTAGATCGCCAAAATCAGCGGACTTACATGGGAGAAGGAGTTAACGCGCAAACACAAGACCTTTGGTATAAGGATGTTGGTTTTGCATTGATGACGAATACGAAGTGGTTCTCGGCTGGCATACAAATAGACAATCTTGGAAGACACCAAAACAATATTTACAATTCTACAACGGAAAAAGATCGTCAAGGATATCACCTTAATGCCACGCTTGGAGCGGATTACGTGTCCAGATCAAAATTATTTTCATTTTCTCCTTACCTAATGTGCCAAAAAGTCGAAAATTTATCTGAAATTTGGGGCGGCTCAATTTTTAGGTATAAAAAACTCACCACGGGTGGAGGCTATTCCTCTCTTGGAGATTATGCAGGCTCAATTGGTTTTAAAACCAATAGGTTGATGTTAACTTACGCTATTGACTTTACGCAATCGCTCGTTTTGAATGAAAGGTTATTATCACAACAGCTTACACTAAGATTATTGACTAACCGTAATCGAATAGATTACAGAATGCTAAATTTATAAAAGATGAGAAAACTACTTTTTTCAAGTGTATTTATACTTACTTCAATGGCTTCAATTGCCCAGGATTTAGAATTTACCCAGTTCTATGCGAATCCCGTGTATTTGAATCCAGCGTTTGCCGGTTCTAATGGATGTGCTCGATTTGCTGCAAATTATAGAAACCAATGGCCCGCTTTGAGCGGAAACTATGTTAGTTACGCTGCGGCGTATGATCAGTATTTTGATAATATCTCTGGAGGATTTGGTGTTATTCTAACAAATGATATTCAAGCTAAAACGTTGAATACTACAAATTTGGGTTTAGTTTATTCGTATCACTTGCGACTGGGACGTAAATGGACAGCTTTGTTAGGAGCAAAAGCAGCTTACACGCAAAAGTTTTTGGATTGGGATAAATTGACATTTGGTGATATGATTGATCCAAGAAGAGGATTTATATATTCTACCAACGATGTTCCAAGAGGTGGTTCAAGAGGATTTTTTGATGCATCTGCCGGAACGGTAATTTATAATAAAAACTTCAATATTGGTTTTGCTGCGAATCACTTGAATACGCCAAATGAATCTTTAATCGTTGGTGATTCTAAATTGCCAATGCGTTTCACAGCTCATGCATCCGCTAATATCGGATTAGGTGGTAGCTCAAAATACAAAAATGTTACGACAATTATGCCTAGTGTTTTGTATACTTACCAGAGAGGATTCCAGCAGTTTAATATTGGTACATATGTGAAATACAGCAATTTTACGGCCGGAGTTTACCTGCGAAATAAAGATGCGTTTATTCTTACTATTGGAATACAGACAGATCAATTTCGTTTGGGATATAGCTACGATGTAACTGTTTCAAGATTGAACAACGGCGTATCAGCAGGATCTCATGAAATTTCGATGCAATATCTAATAAAATGTAGAAAGAAATCAGTTAAATTTAGAACAATCTCCTGTCCTACATTCTAACAGAAAATAATTCAGAATAGAAAAGGCATCCAATCGGGTGCCTTTTCTGTTTGTAGCTCGCAACTTATTAATGCTCTTTTGGATTAATAAAACCTCTAGTAGTATTTTTAAGCTTTAATATCTTATTACTAATTCTTTGAATTTCTGAATTCTCGAATTGACCAACAAGTAGATTATAAATTGTAGAGGGTTTTTTTGATTAAAATCCTTGTTTATTCTACAGAATAAACAACTTTTCCTCTAATCACCGTTCTATTCGCAAAGTTCTCAATAAAGGTGGGACCCTGATTCAAAGGTCGATCCAAGATTACAAAAGTAGCTTCTTTGCCTTTTTCCAGGCTTCCTGTTTTTTGTTCTCTGAAAGAAGCAAAAGCTGGCCAAAGGGTCATTCCTTTCATGCAATCTTTTAGCGAAAGCCCATCTTCTATGCGAAAACCTTCACTTGGTTGATTGTCCATATTCTTTCTTTGTGTTGCTGCGAATATGGTCAAGAATGGATTGATTCGATCAAAAGGAAAATCTGTTCCCAAAGCAATTATACCTGTTTGGTTTAATATCGTCTGATAAGCATATGCGCCTTTCATGCGTTCTTTGCCTAATCTGTTTTCCGCCCAACGTTGATCGCTTATGGCGTGTGTAGGTTGAACACTTGGGAAAACGCCATATTCAGCGAAAAGCAAAAAATCTTTCGGGTCGACTACTTGAGCGTGTTCTATTCGCCAACGATGATCTTTTTTAATTTCAAACGCTCTCTTGTATAAACCGAGTAAAATAGCAACAGAAGAATCGCCAATGGCGTGTGTATTTAGTTGAAAGTCGTGTTTCAAACAAAACTCTGCCAATGCAGCCATTTCAGGATAAGTTGTTGTTTGTATTCCATGGTTATGTATATCGTCAGAATAAGGTGATTTCAAAAGGGCTCCTCTTGAGCCTAATGCGCCATCAGCAAACATTTTGAAGCTCGAGATATAAAAGTTTCCCCAATTTACCTTTCCATTTTTTACAGCAAAGTCTCTGTTCTCTTTTGAATCGCGCAACATACCATAAACTTCCAATTTCCATTCTGGGGATAAGGCTAACTTTTTCAGCATGACAAGATCACGATTTTCTATGCCAGCTTCGTGAACGCCAACTACACCATATTGTAATAATTCCTCTTGTATTTCATACAAAGCATCCAGTCGTTGTTTTTCAGGATAACTTGGAATAAATTTTCCCATGAAATCCATTGCTTTATCTAATAATAGACCTGTACATTTCCCATCTATTACTTCTACTTTTCCACCTGCAATAATTGTTTCAGCAGTAATTTTGGCAACGTTCAGTGCTTTTTGATTCACTAAAACTGCATGTCCATCAACTCGGTACAGACAAATGGCTTTATCGGGAAAAGCTTCATTCAGTTTTTCATTTGTTGGTAGAATATCATTTCCCCAAATGGATTGATCCCATCCATGACCAACGATTAATTTTCTATCCGATTTGTCTGCATATTTCTCCGTTCGCACTAGGATCTCTTCCATGGATTTAGAGTCGAATAGATTGACCCCAAGTTTCATATCTGCATAAGGAATAAGGTGTCCATGCGCATCTGTAAATCCAGGATAAATTTCCTTTCCACCCGCATCAATACTTTCTTCAGCACTGTATTTATTTAAAATCTGTCGCTCTGGACCAACTTCTATTATTTTTCCGTCCTTGATAGCCATGGCTTCTGCAACTTGATCATTGTTGTCCATCGTGTGAATGCGTGCGTTGTGTACCACTAAATCTGCAGATTTAGCTTTCATACAAGCAGTTAGCAATACAACAGAAAATAAAAAGATTGCAAATTTAATCATGATGGAATATTTGAAAGCTAAATTAAGAAGATTTTAATTGGTTTCCCCCTTTGAAAATGGACTTTCAGCAATATATCAGAGTTGGTTGTGAAAACCGGAAAATGAATTTATTTCAGATTCCCTCCCCTTTGATTCTTCTCTAAAGGGGTAGAGCATTCAGTTTTACTTTAAAATCTGAGGTGTTGAAAAGACAAAAATCAGCCCTATTTTCACTACATTTGTCGCTTAATTTTTAGTAAGCATGGATATTCCAAAAACGTATGAGCCGTTACAAGCTGAGGAGAAATGGTATGCACATTGGATGCAGAAAGGTT
This sequence comes from Crocinitomicaceae bacterium, assembly GCA_041688525.1. Taxonomy (GTDB): domain Bacteria; phylum Bacteroidota; class Bacteroidia; order Flavobacteriales_D; family Crocinitomicaceae; genus UBA2040. The sequence goes on from JBDNIA010000307.1 coordinate 5,600, forward strand.
ATTTTCATTCTGAACCAGATGAAAGAGAAGCTTATACTGTCGTTATTCCTCCTCCAAATGTAACGGGCGTTTTACACATGGGACACATGTTGAACAATACGATTCAGGATGTTTTAGTTCGTCGTGCGCGTATGTTGGGCAAAAATGCGTGTTGGGTTCCTGGGACGGATCACGCATCTATCGCGACAGAAGCAAAGGTTGTGCAGAAATTACGTAAAGAAGGCATTAAAAAGTCTGATTTGACACGTGACGAGTTTTTAGCGCATGCTTTCGAATGGAAAGATAAACACGGTGGAATTATTCTTGAGCAGTTGAAGAAATTGGGCGCATCTTGTGATTGGGATCGCACCCACTTTACGATGGACAAAGAATATTCGGAAAGCGTAATTGACGTTTTCTTGGATTTATACAAAAAAGGAAAAATTTATCGTAGCGTTCGAATGGTGAATTGGGATCCTGAAGCTTTGACAGCTGTTTCTGATGAAGAAGTGAACTACAAAGAAGTAAATTCTAAATTATTTTACGT
>JBDNIA010000308.1:0-1386 GCA_041688525.1 Crocinitomicaceae bacterium
CGAATCGTCAAATTATTGTTTGCACCGACAAGCGCAAAAGAATGGAATATAAATGCTTTCAATACACTCCCAAAAGAAAATGTATTGTACAGTTCTATTCATAAGCCATTCTCTGTTAACGGAAATAATTTTGATTCAACAGTAACCGTTCAACAGGAAGATTTCTTCTCCTTGGTAGATTATAGAAAGAAAAATGAAGTCTACGCTAAAAAAGTAGGTTTAGTCTCAAAATATTTTAAAGATCTCACTATCGACAACTTCGATACTTTAAATGTGCTGAAAGGAAAGGAACTTTACTATAATTGTGTTAGTTTTGGGATGGAATAGATGATTTTCCAAATTGTTGTTCAATGCGTCAAACGATTTCATGAATTTTAAAGAAGTAAAAACCGATTGCCATCATTTTCGTACAACCATTCCTTGTTCGCCAAATAAGAAAGAGGGCGTAACTTGCTTGGATTGTAATTTTTATAAACCGATTACAAAGCGAATTCTAATTATCAAGCTGGGCGCTTTAGGTGATGTCATCCGAACGACTCCTTTGGTTGTAAAATATAAAGAGTTGTATCCAAGTGCTCATTTTACGTGGATTACTCAGTCACCTGCCGTTTTACCCTCAGACGATATTCAACAAATTCTGAAATGGGATGCAACGTCGATATACATAATAGAGAATTCAAAATACGATATTGCTATTAATTTAGATAAAGAGCAAGAAGCTTGTACACTTTTGAAAAATGTTGATGCAAAAAAGAAATACGGCTACACTTGGGGCGATTATGCAATTGCACCAGCAACACCTGCTGCGGAGCACAAATTAATGACAGGTTTTTTCGATTCAATTTCCGTGGAAAACAAAAAAAGTTACTTAGAGGAGATTTTTGAAATTTGTCATTTTAATTTTGATAAAGAGCCTTACTTGATAAATAAAAATCAACAATTAGCTGATTTCTGGTTAGATAAATGGACAAGACTAGCGGAGGGAAGGGAAATTGTTGGTTTGAATACTGGTTGTGGTCCTCGTTGGAATACCCGTTTGTGGACCAACGAAGAGTGGATTGCCTTGGCGGAAAAGTTAATGAAAGAAGGTTATTATCCTGTCTTTCTAGGCGGAGAATTAGAGCATGAAAAGAATGAGATGTTTGCCCAAGAAACCGGTGCACATTATCCCGGATATTTCTCGTTAGAGGAATTTATTGCGCTAGCGGATGGCTGTCAATATATTGTTACGCAAGTTTCTATGATGATGCACATCGCGACAGCTTTGCAAAAGAAAATGGTGCTGATGAACAATATCTTCAATAAATACGAATTTGAATTGTATGATCGAGGCGTTATAGTTGAACCAAAATCGGGTTGTATTTGCTACTTTGGTAATACCTGTAA
>JBDNIA010000309.1:0-11553 GCA_041688525.1 Crocinitomicaceae bacterium
AATATTTCCATTTTTGTTGTAAAAAGTCCAAATGGAATCGAGACCTTTTTCATTCCATTTTCCATTACTAGATATTTGACCAGATTCGTAAAAATTTGACCAATATCCGTATGGTTTATCATTTTTAAAGAAACCTTCAGAAGACTTGTTTCCAGATGGATAAGCGTAGGTTTTAAAGATTTTAAAAGTGTCGTTTTGAGAAGATACAAAATGAATCGTCAAAAAACAAATAAGATATGTAAAAGTAATTTTGATAATAAATAATATTAAATATTTTAAATATAAAGAATTTACTATTGTTTATTAGGGTTGTTAATATGTTCGCAAATTTTTATTAAAATGATTTGAAATATGAGTTATCATTTTTATAAGCGCATTTGTTAACACCGACAAGTTACGGAATGTTTTGATTTTAAAACGAATTAAGATGTTATTAACAACCTTGTTAAAAAGAGCATTGTTTGTAAAAAGGTTAAATTTAATTTAACAATTAGCCTTAAAGTAGGGTTGAAAACTTTACAACAAATCACCGAAACTTTCGTAGTAAAATTCAAATAGGTTTTAGTTTGTTAAAAATTGTGGATAATCCTATATAATTGTATGAGTATTTATGAGTAGGTTGTTAACAGTAAATTAATAAATCAGTTGAAAGATTAATATTTAGTTAACAGGGAAATCGGCGTGTTAGGATTTTTGTAAAACTCTAAATGTTATTAACTTTGAGGTAGTGTTAATAAAGGTAATTTTGTAAAAAACAGCGAAAAATGAGCCAAATTATTCCCATCGGATGCGATCACGCAGGATTAAAAATGAAGCAAGAAATAATGAAGCACCTGGAAGCCAAGAACTATGAAATAAAAGATTTTGGTTGTCATTCTGAAGAAAGTATAGACTATCCGGATTATGGACACCCTGTCGCAACGATGGTTGAGCGAAATAAAGGGATGTTAGGAATTGTTATTTGTGGTTCTGGAAATGGAATAAATATGACGGCAAACAAACACGCAGGAATACGTTCGGCTCTTTGTTGGAAAACAGAACTTGCGGAATTAGCTCGCCAGCACAACAATGCAAATATTATAGCGCTACCCGCTCGATTTATTTCGGTTGAAGAAGCAATTGCAATGGTTGATGTATTTCTGTCAACAGAATTTGAAGGAGGACGGCATGCAAACCGGGTGAATAAAATTGCGTGTTCTTAGTTTTTTAATAAACCCTTTAAAAATGTTTCTGTTTCTATCATATATTCAGTATAGTATTCACCTGTTCCTGGACCGTTAAAACCAGTATGAACTTTACTTATATTTCCTTGTCTATCAATGAAAAGAGAGGTTGGAAATGAACTGATTTCATTTAACATTGCGAAATCTTTTGATGCTTTGTTTTTGTTGGCGGGACCGCCAACGAGCATTGTGAAAGGAATGGAAAAACGGTCTTGTAATTTCTTTAGTTTTTGTGTGTATTCTTGCTCGTTTTTGCCAGATTCATAACCAATTAGAATAATTTCTAGTCCTTGGTCGTTATATTTTTGGTACAAATCCATGAAATAACGCGTTTCATCCATGCAATTAGGGCACCAAGAACCCATGATTTGTATAATGGTTACCTTGTTTTTAAACTTTTCATTTGGATATTGAAACGATTTACCTTGAATATCATTGAAGTAGAATTCAAGTTTTTTATCGTTAATAACATAGGTAAGTTTGTTTGGGTCTGTTAATTCGTAATCATCATCAGCAACAGCTATCCAATTGACCACGTAATGAGTTCCGGAGTAGAACACGCCTTTTAATGTATCGTTGATTAGGTTCGCAGTAAATAAAAACGCATGTGATCCGTCAAAGCAAGACAAGTAAAGCTTATCGTTACAAAAGTTTCCGTCTAGAAATCGAAAGTCACCGGTTTCTGTTAAAAAAGTTCCCGCTAGAGACGTTCCCTTATGGTCAAATAATCCGAGTGCTGGAAACATATCATCTGTGCCTGATGCAAATTGCACCCTCCACTTTTTAGTAAGTGTCATACTAGTTGTTTTTTTGTTTGTTCTACAGTCAAACAAATTATTTTCACAAAAATGCCCACTTAGAGGCATAGTATATTTCCCTTTTCTATCTTTATTAAACCAATAGCCTTTGAATTTTTTCGTTGATTGAAATACGATATATAAGTCAGAATCGAATTCAGGAAAGGCATAAATTAAAGTGTCAGATGATTTTTCTTTAAATAACAAGTCGATTTGTTCTTTACCATTCTTTATTTGAAGAACGGGTTGTTCGGCTCCCTTTGTTAAAGCTATTTTAAAAGGTAAACTTTTCAAAGGGCTTATTTCGAGCCTACCGATCCACATGCCGCATTTGGGTTGAATGCTTGCCAATGAAAATTGAAAACAAAACAAGTAAAAAGAAAACAAAAAGAGGACAAAAACCTTCATTATTTGATAGTATGAAAAAAGCAAAAATAAGTTTTTTGGCTTATTTCTTGACCTTTGTGCAACCTTTTTATCAAATTTGTGGTCATAAGTATGCTGTGTTGGTATGGATAGAGAAAGCTTAATACAAAAAAGTATTCGAGGTGAAGGATTGGCGCAGCAACGTTTGTTTGATAGCTTGGCCCCAAAAATGTTATCTATTTGTTTACGTTATCTTGGAAATAGAGAGGAGGCAGAGGATGTTTGTCAATTGAGCTTTATAAAACTCTTTAATAATTTGAAAGATTACAACAATGAAGGTTCTTTTGATGGTTGGGTGAGACGAATATTTGTTAATACATGTCTCGATCAATTAAGAAAAAACAAGAAAACAAAGTTTGATATTTCTATGGATGACGTGGGTTATCGTCTTGAAGATAAAGATTTTATAATAGAAAAAATGGAAGCGGACGATTTAATGAAAATCGTAGAACAGTTGCCAACGGGATATCGAACAGTCTTTAACTTGTTTGCTGTTGAAGGATACAGTCATAGGGAAATCGCGGAGCAGCTGGATATCACCGAGAATACATCCAAGTCTCAATTTAAAAGGGCAAGGACACATTTAATGAATAGTTTAGAAAAGTTGCATTATGGCAGATGATAAATGGATTGAGGTTTTAGCAGCTAAACTGAAAGAGCACCGCTCTGAGGTTGGTTCAGACCTTTGGCAAGGTATTAGTTCTCGGTTAGGGGCGAATGTGTCTATTGCAACTGTAGGGTTGGGGTTTGCAAAAACGGTGGGAATTATTTGTGTGGCAGCTGTAGCTCTAGTTGTGACTTACTTTTCTTTTAATGTTGAGAAAAAAGAGGAAGCGAGCACGAAAAAAGAAAAAGCAGACAATATTACTTTGGTAGAGGAGAAAATTATACGAGAGAAAAGTACTATAAATACAGCAGCAAAGGAAATAGTGACATTATCCGTTTCAATTAAAGAAAAGAACATAAATAAAGAAGCAATTAACGTCACACAACAAGAAGTGTTGGTTGCTATAGAGAAGAAAACAGAAAATAAGAATAAGCCAGAAATAATAACCCCCCGTGCTCCAGAAATCATTCTGAGTAAAAGTGAAAAAATAATTGAGAAAGAAGTTTCAAAATCCTTAATACAAACGAAAACAGAAGATAAAAGTAGGTCTGCAATAACGTTAGGAAAAGAAAAAGAGGAGGAGGCGCAAAAGCCTAGCGCAAAATTTATACGCCTACCAAATACGTTTACACCAAATAATGATGGGGTTAATGATTACTTTTTTATTGAGGCAAGTGGTGTAAGCAATTACATTTTGGTCGTTTTAGACGAAGGGAATCGTGTTGTGTGGCAAACAAATAATGAGAATGAAAAGTGGGATGGTTTAAATCTAGGGGGAGAAAAAGTTCCGGTTGGCAATTATATTTATTACATAACTGCAGAAGATGAAAAGGGAGAAAGGATGAACACCCACCAAAGATTGTTAATACAATAGATTACTCTACTACTTTACAATTTAAAGCCTCTGTTGTATTTTACAGCAGAGGTTTTAGTATTTTAAAAAAAGAAATAAAAAAAACCCTTGAAAGCATCAAGGGTTTTTTTTATTGTGAGGTCCCGAGCGGATTCGAACCGCTGTACAAGGTTTTGCAGACCTTTGCCTAGCCGCTCGGCCACAGGACCATTTTGTGGGTGCAAATATACTAAAAATCTAACTAAACAAGAGACTCTTCAATGATAATTGCAACGTTGGCTACATTACCATGAATAGGAGGAGAATGCTTAATTATTTTAACGTGTAACGATATTAAACCGCGAACTTCTTTTTTTAATCGTTCAACAATACGTTGACCAACGTGTTCTATAAGCTTGGAGCGAATTACCATTTCGTCTTTAGCAATTTGGCTAATTAGTACATAATCAATGGTTTCCGACAAGTCGTCTGTCTGTGATGCCAAGGAAAAATCTGTGGAAACGTGAATAGTTACACTGTATTTTCCGCCTATTTTACCCTCTTCTGGCAAGCAACCGTGGTAAGCATATATTTGAATGTCATTTACTTCTATAATATGTATCATAAACCTGTATTATGTCAGAGCAATTAGGCCAGCTTGCATTCGCGAAATACATTCTTTTTTTCCAATGAATGCTGCAATATCAAAAATACCTGGCCCAAGACCTTTGCCTGTTAAAAGTAAACGTAATTGGGGCATAGTTGCGCCGAATGCTAGATGTTGGTCTTCTAAATAGGCCTTGAATGATTTCTCAATGTTGTCAGCGTTAAAGGAAGTGATTGAGGACAGTATAACTAACCATTCTCGCATGATGTCTGCGCTGTCAGCTTTCCATTTTTTTATAACGGTTTGTTCGTCGTATTCAATTGGGGCGCTTATCAAATATTCTCCTTCTGCAACGATATCGGAAATAAAGACCGCTCTTTCTTTCATTAACCCGGCCATTATAGCAAGTCTTTCTATCGATTCTGTTGGGTAATGGGAAAGCAACTTTTGCCCAATAATAGTATTATCTAATGCTTTTAAATATTGTTGCTGAAACCATTTGGCCTTGTCGGCATCGAATTTTGCCCCGGATTTAGAAACCCGATTTAATGAAAAGGATTGAGCCAGTTCTTCTAGTGAAAATATCTCTTGAGGCGTTCCAGGATTCCACCCTAAGAAAGCAAGCATATTAATAAATGCTGTAGGCAGGTATCCCGCTTCACGATAGCCAGAGTAAAGCTCTCCTTCTGCGGTCGTCCAATTCAAAGGAAATACGGGGAATCCTAAGCGGTCTCCATCTCGTTTTGAAAGTTTACCATTTCCGTCTGGACGCAATAGCAGCGGCAAATGCGCGAACAAAGGCGCGTCCCAACCGAAAGCTTTGTATAACAAAACGTGAAGTGGAGCCGAAGGTAACCACTCTTCACCGCGAATAACGTGTGAAATTTTCATCATGTGGTCATCAACGATATTTGCTAAATGATACGTGGGCATACCATCACTTTTAAACAAAACTTTGTCATCTAGGTTGTTTGTGTTGACAACAACCCATCCTCTTATTAGATCCTCAAAACGAACATCTTCATTTCGAGGAATTTTCATACGAATAACATGTGGCTCGCAAGCATCTAATCGTCTTTGAACTTCCTCTCTTGATAGAGTTAGAGAGTTTACCATAGAAGAGCGCGTAATACTGTTATACTGCCAGTTTGGCATACCAGCAGTTTTCGAATGGTCGCGCATTTTTGTAAGTTCCTCTGATGAATCAAATGCATAATAAGCGTGGCCATTTTCTACTAAAGTGTCGGCGTAGGGTTTATATAAAGCCTGACGTTCTGACTGAACATATGGGCCATATTCACCTCCAAGTTCAGGTCCTTCGGTCGGCATAATACCAGCCCAGTTCAAACTTTCCATAATATAGTCTTGTGCACCTGGAACGAATCGGTTTTGGTCTGTGTCTTCTATACGTATTAGAAAAGTTCCTTGGTGTTTTTTTGCGAAAAGATAATTGTATAGAGCTGTTCGAATACCACCTATGTGCAAAGGGCCAGTTGGAGATGGGGCGAATCTTACGCGTACTTTGTTTGACATGCAGTTTGTTTTTCGGCAAAGTTAATATTTTCATGATTAAGCGCTGTAATGTGGGGAGTGTTAATTATTTTAAAGTTCTAGTAAGTATAGAGGTGATTGTTTTATCTTAGGCGCATACAAATGTGTTTATGTCTTCTTTCGATCTTCTGATTCAGCAAATAGATTTTTTTATAAAGAAATTTTATAAGAATGAAATAATAAAAGGAGTCATCCTTTTTGTCGGAGTCTTGTTGGGTTCATTTTTATTAATTACATTTTTGGAGTACATCGGACGTTTTAACTCTTATGTGCGTGGAGTTATGTTTTTTGGTTTTTTAGGAGTTAACCTTTATATTTTTAGTAGATACTTGTTTGCGTCACTCTGGAAATTGAGCTCTTTTGGTAAGCGAATTAACAGAAGCCAGGCGGCAAGAATAATAGGGACATTTTTCCCCCAAATTTCAGACAGATTAATTAACACTTTACAGCTAAACGATTCTGGGAATGATGCAAATTTAGAGTTGATACGAGCGAGTGTTATTCAGCGATGTAATAATCTGGCCGTATTTAATTTTGGCGACGCAATTGATTTTTCAAGAAATAGGGGGCACGCCAAATGGTTAATTCCTTTATTCTTGGCACTCATGATAATTGCATTCGTAGCACCTAATATCTTGACACAAGGAACAGAGCGCGTTGTCAATTATAGCAAAGAATATGTGCCAGAAGCACCTTTTAAATTTATTTTATTGAACAGTGATGCGCTTGTAGTAGAGGGTGATGATGCGTTGGTCGATATGAAAATGGTGGGTTTGACTATTCCTGAAAAAGTTTATTTAGTTTCAGACCAAGGTAAATTTTTGATGAATTGGAAAACTAAAAATGAAGCAGTTTATACATTGTCAAAGTTGTCCGATGATTTGTCTTTTTATTTTGAAGCAAATGGATTCAAGTCACGAAATTTTACCTTGAGAATTCTTCCTAAGGCGGTCGTTGGTAAATTAGATGCGCGTATTCATTATCCTGTTTATTTAGGTAGAGAGGACGAAGTAATAGAGAATGCTGGTGACCTTAGAGTTCCGGAGGGAACAGTCATTAAATGGTCGTTTTTAACAAAAAACACAAAGAAAGTAACCGTTGAGGACGGAAGTAAAAAAGAGTCTTTTTCGACGGACGGTTTCAATTTTATAAGAACGATAAAAAGAGATTTAGCGCTAGTTGTTCGTCTCGAAAATAAGCGAACGAGTATAGTTGATACGTCTCGAATGTTTATTGTGAGCATAAGGGATGAATATCCAGTGATATCTGTTACAGAGACAAAGGATACCTTGGGTGATGGGTTAAGGTATTTTTCGGGGAACATTTCGGATGATTACGGCTTGATTAGTCTTATTTTCGTTTATAAGGTATTTAGTAAAGATGGTAAAATCAGGGAGGTGCGCATGTCAGTGATATCTCCTAGAGGCACGGATTTGCCTTTCGATTTCGGTGTCGATTTTCGACGTGAGAAACTTGAGATTGAGGACAGAATAGAATATTATTTTATTGTGAGCGACAATGATGGAGTTAATGGGGTAAAATCATCTAGAAGTGAGGTGTTTACTTATCAATTACCAACGTTATCAGAATTAAATGTTGCTAGGGAGGAAGATCAAGAGAAAACGAAGGAAGAGTTAATCGCATTATTGAATAGAACGAAGGAATTTCAAAAAAACATTGAGCGCCTGAAGAAGGAGATTATGAATAGCAAGTCTATCGATTGGAAGGCAAAGAATCAGTTGGATAAGCTTAAGGCAGATCAAACGGAACTGAATATGGCAATTCAAAATCTTCAACAGCGAATGGAGAAGAGCTTACAAGAAAAGAATCAATTATCTGAAGTAGACCCATTGCTTTTAGAAAAGCAAGCACAAATAGAAGAGTTGATGAAGGAGTTGATGGATGAAGAAATGATGGACTTGTTAAAGAAGCTTGAGTTATTAATGAAGGCTCAAAACAAGGATCAGCTTCAGAATGAATTGGAAAAGTTAAAAGTGAATGCCGAGGACCGGAATAAGCAACTTGATAGAACAATGGAGATGCTAAAAAAACTTCAGGTAAATGAAAAAATTGATGATGTGGAAAAAGAGTTGATGGCTCTGGCAAAAAATCAAAGAAAGCTTAAGGATGATATAGAAAATGAGAAGTTGAATTCAGATTTGGGCAAAGAAGAGCAGGATGATTTAAATAAAAAGTTCGATAAGCTAAAAGAAGAGTTAAAAGAGCTTAATAATTTGAATGAAAAGTTAGAGCGTCCGATGAATCTTGGTGAAACAAAGGAGGATCAAGAGAAAATTACGAATGAAATGAATGAGGCATTTGACAGCTTGGACAAAAATAAAAAATCAAAGGCGGGTCAAAAGCAAGAGCAGAGTGCGAATGATTTGGAAAAATTGGCGGAAGAGCTAAACAAATTGCAACAGGAAGCAAATGCCGAGCAAGAAGAAGAAGATATTGAGATGTTGCGTAGAATTCTCAAGAATTTGCTCACTTTGTCTTTTGAACAAGAGGTGGTTATGGCGAAATTTGCCATTATTAATGACAGTGATCCTAGGTACAAAGTGTTTGGGCGGAGACAACGGTCAATTATAGACGATACTAAAACAGTAAAGGATTCTCTAGAGGCGTTAGCGAAACGTCAACCAAAAATTGCATCTTTTGTCGATGGTGAATTGAACGAAATTGAGAGTAATCATAAATTGAGTTTAGAGGATATTGACGAACATCGCAGAGGTGAGCTAGGTCAGCACCAACAGTATGTAATGATGAGCTACAATAATCTTGCCCTTTTGTTAAATGAAAGTTTAGAGAGTATGCAAAAGGCTGCTCGTGATAGCAAACCTGGTTCTGGAAGTTGTGATAAGCCAGGAGGGAAAGGCAAGCCGAAGCCCGGTAATGGAAGTCCAGGCGTGTCTGATATGAAAGAGATGCTAAAGAAGCAGTTAGAGGCAATGGAGAAAGGAAAAAGCCCAGGAGGAAAAAAACCTGGGGATGCCCCAGGAGGTCAAAGTCCGGGAGGTCAAGGTGGAGCTCTTGTGCCCGGTTTGGGAAATAAGCGAATTTCTAAAATGGCAGCAGAGCAGTCAGCGATTCGTCAGCGATTAGAACAGTATAGGGAAGAGTTAAACAAGGATGGTTATGGTAGAGGCAATGGCTTGAATCCCTTGATTAATGAGTTAGACAAACAAGAGCGTGAGTTGCTTAATAAGGAGTTTTCGTCAGAAATGATTTCTCGTCAAAAGCAAATTATGACTAGGCTTTTAGAAAGCGAGAAAGCATTAATGGAGAGGGGCTTTGAAGAGAAAAGAGAATCGCAATCAGGAAAAGAAGGTCGTTTTGGTAACCAAATTCGTTTTGATGAGTATAATAAGGAAAAATTGAAGCAAGTTGAACTGATGCGTTTTGTGGATCCTGTTTTTAGGAAGTATTATAAGGATAAAGCGAATCAATATTTCATCTTGTCAATGTGATTAGAAGATTTATGAAAGAAGGATTTACTGTTCTAGAGGAAATTGGAGTACCATCGGATTTTGAGCATTTATCGAATGTTGAGGGCTTGATCGATCGTATATGTGTCTTGTCTGGCGTGAGCGATGATAATTATGGCAATGTATTAATTGCCGTAACTGAAGCTTTTAATAATGCTGTCGTTCACGGTAATAATGGAGATGATTCGAAGGAAGTATGCGTGAGTGTTTCTCAAAATGATCAAGAGTTGTGCTTTATTGTTAAAGATCAAGGTTTAGGTTTTGATTTCCGCAATGTAATTGATCCAACTGCGCCCGAGAATATAGAAAAGGAGAATGGAAGAGGTATCTATTTGATGCGCCATTTAGCGGATGAAGTTCGTTTTGATAATGACGGAAGAGAGGTGGCTATCTATTTTAAGAAGGATGCTTAGTGTAGGTTGGTTGTCAATGGATTTATTTGAGTTCAACAGGGATGCTGTGGAAATTTGGCTATCAAAGGTTGTTCTGAATGAGGGTTTTGAATTTGGTGAGTTAGCTCTTGTCTTTTGTACAGACGACGAGCTTCTGGATATTAATATCAAACATTTAAGTCATGATTACTATACTGATATTATTACCTTCGACTATTCAAGTGAAAAAATTGTGTCAGGTGATTTATTTATTAGTGTGGATAGGGTTAGAGAGAATGCGTTAGTTTTTAGCGAGGTCTTCCAGAGTGAGTTGTATAGAGTTATTGTCCATGGCGTTTTGCATCTTATTGGGTTTAGTGATAAAAGTGAAAAAGAGTCTGAGTTAATGAGGTGTAAGGAAGATTATTATTTAAATAAATTATAGGGTTTCACATGAATCCCTATTTTGTTTGTTTACTCGTTTTAGGAGGAGTAATTTTGTTCCACGTGAAACAAGTGATATGTTAAAGAAATACGATGTTATTGTAGTTGGAGGAGGGCATGCTGGCTGTGAAGCTGCTGATGCTGCCGGTCGCCTAGGCGTGTCTGTTTTACTGATTACAATGAATATGAATACGATTGCTCAGATGAGCTGTAATCCAGCTATGGGTGGAGTGGCGAAGGGACAAATCGTTAGAGAAATTGATGCTCTGGGTGGGGGATCTGGAATTGTTTCTGATTTGAGTGCGATACAGTTTCGTATGCTCAACCTTTCAAAAGGCCCCGCAATGTGGTCGCCAAGAACTCAGAACGACAGAATGAAGTTTGCTGAAGAGTGGCGCTTGTTGTTAGAAAGAAACAGGAATGTGGACTTTTGGCAGGATATGGCGACAGGATTAATTTTAGATTCTGGGAAAGCGATTGGTGTAAAAACGAGCATGGGAATAGATATTCACGGCAAATCGGTGGTTCTTACAAACGGAACCTTTCTAAATGGTTTAATTCATTTAGGTGAAAAGCAGTTCGGTGGAGGACGAGTAGGTGAAAAAGCAGCTACAGGGATTACCGAGGATTTGGTGAATTGTGGTTTTGAAGCCGGACGAATGAAAACGGGAACACCACCGAGAGTTGATGGACGTTCATTGGATTATTCAAAAATGGAGGTTCAACCAGGCGACATTAATCCAAGTAAGTTTAGCTATACAAATACTAAGCCACTAAAAGTACAACGTTCATGTTGGATCACTTACACGAATGAGGAAACACACGATATTCTAAGAACGGGATTTGATCGGTCTCCAATGTTTAATGGAGCAATAAAGAGTGCAGGCCCGCGATATTGCCCAAGCATAGAGGATAAAATAAACCGATTTGCGGATAAAGATAGACATCAGATTTTTGTAGAACCAGAAGGATGGAATACGGTTGAAATCTATGTTAATGGTTTTTCAACAAGTTTACCTGAGGACATTCAACTAAAGGCAATGCGAGCGATTCCAGGGTTTGAAGCTGCTAAAATGTTTCGTCCGGGTTATGCGATTGAATATGATTATTTTCCACCGACTCAATTGAAGCACACCTTGGAAACTAAATTGGTTGAAGGGCTGTATTTCGCAGGTCAGATAAACGGTACAACGGGTTACGAAGAGGC
>JBDNIA010000310.1:0-3428 GCA_041688525.1 Crocinitomicaceae bacterium
AAATAAAAAATCTTTTTCTTGTTTTGATAATGAATCATAACCGGAACGACTTATTTTGTCTAGAATCGCATCAATCTTTGCTTGATTTATTTTTTTATCGAGAGCATATTGCTCATCAGATTTAAAGCTTGAACGTCCTTCAGTTTTGACAACTCTCATTTTTTTCTTCCCAAAAATCTTTTTAAATAAAACGAAAATTTGATCAATATATTTTGAAAATCTTGTAATAATATTTTTAGAAGAATTAATATTTCTTACAGAGAGATAACCCAATAACGCGCCACCTAAATGAGCAAAATGTGCTGTTCCGTCATTCGTCCCAATCGCAAATAAATCACTCAACAAAAAGACAATCGCTAAAACAAACAGCCTTATAGGTACAAACCCAAACAACATAATCTGAAGTTGCGGTCGATAAAAAGCCAAAGCCATAAAAATAGCCATTATTGAACCAGACGCGCCAACAACTACGGCACCCTGATCTCCAATAGTCGGGAAGATTAAATGTGTTAAAATTTCCAAAGCACCTCCAAATAATCCGCCAAGTAAATAAGTAGATAATAAACGTTTACCTGAGAAAAATTGAAGAAACATTTGTCCTGCAAAGAATAAAAATAGCATGTTCATGGCAAAGTGCCAAAAACCGAAATGCGCGAACATACTTGTAATTATACCCCAAGGATGTGTGAAGAAACCGACAATCTCCGTTTTTAAAGTAAAGAGAGAAGTGAGGATATAACTTATAAAATCACCATCACCAAAAAAACGACCTGCTAATTCTAATAAGCCAACGGCAATAAATACAATAGCATTAACAATAACCAACCTAATGTGCATAGCACCAGAAGAATAGGTGCGTTTTATTTCATTAAGAAATGAATTTCGTTCCATCATAAGTTTAGTAGAAATTTTTACTTTTCTTTCGCCAAATTAAAACAATTATTGCGCCGACCAAAGCGCCGCCAATATGTGCTAAATGATTTATATTGTCGTTCGCAGCGATACTATTGTACAATTCGTAGAGTACATAGACTCCAATCAAATATTTCGCTTTGATTGGAATAGGAATGAATATTAAATATAGCTCTGTATTTGGGAAGAGTATCCCGAAAGCGGTAAGTAAACCAAATATGGCTCCAGACGCACCAACTCCAGACAATAAGCTTGAATTAATATATTGTGAAGCGGCTTCATTTCCACTTGCTCCTCTTTGTATAATTTGCGCGTAGGATTCATTAATAGCCTGGTTGGACATTCCTTTTATGTTAATAATTAAATTATTAAGCGAATCTAAATCTATGCTGGCAGCAGCCATAGTCTGTTTCATTTCATAGATTTTAATTCCATTAACAATATTGTCTAAGGCGAAAGCACCAAGTCCCGCTGCGAAATAAAATATAAAGAACCGCTTAGGACCCCAGAGTCTTTCTAAATGGGCACCAAACATCACTAAAAGTAACATATTGAAAATGATATGCATAATGTCAACAGGACTATGCATGAACATATGTGTAATGATCTGGTAAGGTTCGAATAGAGGAGTGCCAATATAATGCGCCGCCAAATATCGGCTCAAATCAATTCCTCCAGTTGCAAGAAAAAACTGCATTATCACGAACAAGAGAACATTCAGCAATAGAATATTCTTAGTGACTTGAGGTATATTATTTAAAAAGGAGAACATAATTTAATTGTTTTCTAGTTGTTCAAATGTAATTGTCTTTAAAATTAATTTTCCAGAAGGAGAGTAGACATGATCTACACAACTGAAAAGGTTTTGCACTAATTCCGAAGCCATTTCATTGTTTTGCACAAGCTTCTTTTGCATAGAAGCGGCTTTGGCTAAACACGAAACAAAATGATGCGCAATTTCTCCCTTGTCTATCTGTTCAAGCGTCATTTGTTCTATGAGTAAGTACAAAAAAGTTGGAATACCGTCTTCCGGCAGTATTGCCGGTATAGAGTTGAGAATCAAAATTTCATTCGAAAATGACCAAATCAATCCTAATTGTTTTAATAGTAAGCTATTTGACTCCCAAACACTCTTTTCGGATTTTTTTAATTCCCACTCATAAGGAAATAACATTCCTTGAGAAGCAATGGGATGAGAAATGAATTGTCTCATGAGTTCGTCATAAACTATTCGCTCATATGCACGCCGAAAATGAATACTCATTAAGCCTGACTTCGCATTGGTAATTAAAAAATTGCCGGCAATAATAAAATTGGTGTGTTCAACTGATTCAAACTCTAAATCAAGTGCTTGATCAGCGTTGCTTTCTTCCTCAGAAATTGTATAAAACTTTTCCCAAGTTGACGCTTCATCTTGTCCAAAACCAGCGTTTAAAATGGCATTTGATTTTTCAAATTTAGTTCCTGTATTGGGTCGAGAAGAACTTGCATCAAATGGATTATAGTTTTTATTTACTTGGATTTCGGGTTGTCTAATTTCAGCTTTTGTGTGACCATAGGGCAAATCAAAACTATGCTCTTGCTCGAAATCAATAGTTGGAGTGATATTGAACTTACCTAATGCCTGCTTTACTGCTGTTCTAATAATAGAATATATTAACCGTTCTTCTTCGAATTTAATTTCTGTTTTTGTTGGATGAACGTTCACATCAATTCGCTCAGGGTCCACGTTAAGAAATAAATAATAACTGGGAAAAGTTCCAGGTTGGAGCAATTGATCGTATGCTTTCTGAACAGCATTATTTAAATAACTATCCTTGAAATAACGGTTATTGACAAATAAAAATTGTTCACCCCTTGACTTTCGAGCTGCTTCTGGTTTCCCCACAAAACCTTGAATTTGGACAATCTCAGTTGATTCGTCAACAGGTACTAATTTATCGTTGTAGCTTTTCCCATTTAAATCTACTATCCGTTTTCGCAAGTTAGATGGGTTCAGATGATAAACTATTTCTCCATTATGAACTAAAGAAAAATGAACTTCATGATGCGGGAGCGCAATTCTTTCAAATTCCTGAATTATATGTTTAAACTCGACAGAATCAGATTTTAGAAAATTACGTCTTGCTGGGACATTAAAGAAGAGGTTTTTTACTTCGAATGAAGTTCCAACGGGACAAACTTCTGGTTCGTTTTTTTTTATTTCACTGCCTTCAATTTCTATTCGGGTGCCTACTTGTTCTCCATTTAAACAAGTATTCATCGTTACATGTGAAATAGCAGCAATTGATGCCAGAGCTTCTCCACGAAAACCTTTCGTTGTTAAGTGAAATAAATCCTCAGCTTTTTTCAGTTTGCTTGTTGCATGCCGTTCAAAACACATTTCCGCATCAAACATACTCATGCCCAAACCGTTGTCGATTATTTGAAGCAAGGTTCTTCCAGCGTCTTTTACGATAATATCAATTTTTGTAGCCCCAGCATCTATGGCATTTTCAACCAATTCTTTTACAACA
>JBDNIA010000311.1:0-3869 GCA_041688525.1 Crocinitomicaceae bacterium
TGTAAATGCATTTGGAATATAGATGGTTCTAAAACAATCTTCTCCAATTGTAATCGTTTGATCATCGGTGTAGGAGCAGCCATTATCGTCGGTAACGGTTAAAACGAATGTTTCATTTGTATTTACACTTATCTGTGGTCCGGAATTTCCAGTACTCCATTGATAAGTTGCAAAAGATTGATTGGCAATTAGAACGATTCCATCTTGCGGACAAATCGTTGTATCAGCTCCTAAATAGAATTCTTCTGCTGGATATACAACGAGAACGATGTTGTCGGTATTTTCACATCCATTGTTATCTGTGCCAACAACAGTGTAAGTGGCAGTTGTAATTGGAATAAAAGCGACTCCATTTATTACGCTATTGTCCCAAATATAACTTGTCGCTCCAGAGCCTGTTAGTATAGCTGATTGGTCAACACAAACTCCGAACCTAGACGAATTCGCTTGGACATTGGGCTGTTGATAAACAGTTATAGTTATGGATGCGGTATCCACACAACTAAATGCATCTACTCCAGCCACCAAATAGATTGCTGTTGCTGTAGGCGTAAATGTTACGTTGTCTACAACACCGTTGTTCCAAAGGTAAGAGTTTGCCCCGCTGCCGCTTAATGTAACAGCTCCACCAACGCAGAAATTATTATTGTCGGTGTTTGCACTTACAACTGGAGTTGGGTTAACGGTAATTGTTATATCATTGGTGTCAACGCAGCCAAAGTTATTTGTTCCTATAACAGTGTACATTGTTGTCGTGTTTGGATTCACATAATCTCCATTTATTACACCATTATCCCAAAGATAAGTTGTAGCTCCTCCGCCAGTTAATTGTGTTGAGTCACCATCACAAATAACCATTGAACTCGCGTTGGCAGTAACAGAAGGAGTTGGGTTAACCGTTAATACGAAAACTGAATCCACAGAAGAACCACAACAATCCATAAAGTTTGCAGAACTAAACACGGTATATGTGGTGTTCGTGGAAGGACTAAAGTACACAATGTCTCCATTGGAAACATTTGTTAATGTCGTCGTATTTGTACCGTCAGAATAATCGAAATTGATAGGATTGTTGGCATATAAAATATTAATCGTTATCGCAGAAGAATCACCATTACATATGGTATTATTTCCCATAAAATAAACGATTGGTCGGTTGTATGCAAGCGTTATGTAGCGTGTTGAATTAACGGGAATCATAGCATTGGTAATACCCGAAACACTTATAAATCCATTCGAATAATTAAATATTATTCCGCTCGTTTGATCGTAGATGGTAGAATTAGTAAAATCCCCATCTGTGTCGACTAATAATTTTAAGTTTGTCAAGTCAACATTACCCACAGAAGTTCCAGCGTTTGTGCAGGTATCAATTCGTATATCTACATTGAAAGTTTGGTTGAAATTGGTGTTTTTCACTTTCCATTCTCTTGTTAATCTTGATTGGATACCAGTCGGAGCCTCAGTATTTGAAAGTACAGTACCACAGCTACTTGTGTTTAAATGGCCCATAGTAATGTAAGAAATGTCTGTTCCAATTCCACCTATATTACCAACATTGCTAGCAGAAAGAGTAGAAATATAGACCCGATAATTATCATTAAAGGCGTGAGATTGCTTTTGTAAAAGAGCTTGTGTATCATCGCGACCAATACCAATAACATTATTATGGTAGGTTGGATTAACACTTGCATCCCAAATAGTTGTTCCGTCAGTGGCTAAATAATCGCCTTGTGGACCACCACTTGAATTATCCAAAGTTACTCCATACTTTATTGCCAAATAGGTATGTACTTTTCGCATTTCAATGGCTGTTAAGTCTCTGTTGTAGAATATATATTCATGAATATAACCATTGTAGGGGGCAGATCCACTTCCGGGAAAATTTCCTAGATACAACCCTGTGGGCCCGGAAGACTGCGATGCTGTTGAAGTGTTGAATTGCAAATCATTTTCAAAAGCACTCATGCTCGTGGAAGTTGAGCGATTTCCTTTATATGATAATATTGTTGGCTCATAATTTTCAGTCCAATCTCGTGTTGCGTTTGCACTATTGGTTGGGGAAAGACCTAAAGCCAAGCGCCCAGATGTTCCCAGATTTCTAAATTGAATGGCATGAGGCGAGTTGTTAAAGAGCATCATGTGATTGTTAGAACTTCCAGCAACTTGCGGAAAATAATATGCGCAGAAAAAAGTTCCTTGCGCTCCGGCTGTATTGTTTTGTAGTAAGTTAAGTGATGTCGTGTTTGCTAAAGATTGAAGATTAGCAAGCGAATTGGCGTTGAAGAATAGCGTTTTATTGTAGTTGGAAACATTGCCCGCTGGAGTATTGGTTGCTTGAGGAAATGGAGCTCCTGCATCCGTCACTGTTACTCCGCCTATAGAAGAAAGGGTAGTTGTCCAGTTGATTACATTTCCATTGGGAAGTGCATCGGGTTTAAACCATGCCGTAAGGTTAGGAGTGCCAACATTTCCTGGATTTTGAGAAAAAATCGAAAAGCTTGTAAAGAGAAGCAATGTAAAGCTTATGTTTTTCAATATTTCATTCATAATTGTAATTTATTTTATCCGCCAAAAGATTAAATTTCTGGTAAATAAGGAGAATCGTTAATTAATTCAACACATTTATTGTTATTGCAAACATAACGAGAGTCTTTGGGTTTTGGTTGTGTGTCCTACAAGATTTTTCGACTAGTTTTTAACAACTCCTAAATACTCCGATATTTCTCAATTATTTTGCAATACACGAGACAGTCAAAATAGAAGTTGGCATTGCATAAAATCAAGTTATCTTTTATGTAATATTTAGTTTTTAATAAATTTTTCAGTGATTAAATCAGTTGAATTTTCCGCAACAACAAAATATATCCCTGATTGTAAATTCTCTACACTTATTATTTGTTGAGCATATTTGCCTAACAATTGACTCTTTGAATCATACAAAGAAAAGGTTGTTGGCTCCATGAAATTACCTTTAATTTCAATTTTACTTGTCGTTGGATTCGGGTAAATTTGAAAAGAGTTGTTCGCGCTTATCATTTTAATTCCCAATGAAGTATTGTCAAAACGATATACTCTTCCTTCTGTAGGGTGGCCAATTACTGTTGGAATAAAATTCACTGTTGAGTTATAAAAAGGAGTTGGGGCGTCAGCAGCGCCGGATAAAAAAATAGATCCAGGTAAAACGACGTCATTCGATTGATCATAAAGTAATATACCACTTAATACTCCGTTTTCGAAGGTAAAATAACCATCGTCCTGCGTTATTTGGTAAGCACCTGTTCGAAATTCAATTCGCCCATTTTCCTCGTACATCCAAACTTGGTAGTTACAACGATCATTTCCAATAGAGTCATTTTGAATTGTCAATTCCTCAAATTGTAGTTTAAATATTCGCAACCCTGCTTGACCAACGGTTTTGAACCTAGCTGCTGAATTCGTCGTAGGATTTGGGTTGTAGTTTGCGCCAAAAGGAAATAATTGTCCTAAAATTTCTTGACCTGGAACAGTGGATAAATTATCACTTAAAAGAAAACTTTGGTCAACATGAATAGAGGATAAAAATCGTTGAAAATAAGGCATTTGAAATCCAATTGAGACAAGTGGTGGAAGGTTTTGATAATAACAAATAGAATCAAAATCCATAAGCGTGCCGTCCGTGAATGTAAGGTAGGGTTCTGTAAAATGTGAAAAAGAATAATATTGAGCTTTGCAAAAATTTGTCGAAGCAAGAATTAAAAGATTAATTAAAATAAATTTCATGGCATAAAGATTAGAGCCCAAATGTATGCAAAAAAGAAATCCGATTGTCACATTTTATAATTCCCATACACTCCGATATGCTCCATTTTTTTCGCAGTAATCGAGAA
>JBDNIA010000312.1:0-4148 GCA_041688525.1 Crocinitomicaceae bacterium
ATATTATGAACCTTCTTTGTTTCAGAAAGCAATTTTAAAGGGAATATTATGTGTTCAGCGCCTCCTTGTAAACAGTTAAAACCCTCTCTCGAGCAAACTTATGCTCCACAATCGGCGCCGGATATTTATCAGTCCCATATTCTGGCACCCATTTTTTTACGTAAACCAACTGTTTATCGAATTTCTCAAGTTGGGCAGTTGGGTTGAAAACACGGAAATAAGGTGCTGCGTCGCAACCGGAACCTGAAGCCCATTGCCAACCGCCAATATTGCTCGCTAAATCGTAGTCAAGGAGTTTTTGGGCAAAATAAGTTTCACCCCATTTCCAATCGATGAGCAAGTGTTTGGTCAGAAAACTAGCAACTACCATACGCACTCGATTGTGCATGTAACCTGTTGTGTTGAGTTCGCGCATACCAGCATCTACAAGTGGATAACCTGTTTTCCCTTCGCACCAAGATTTGAATTCTTGTTCATCGTTACGCCAAACAATTGCATCATATTTTTTTTTGAATGAAGCGGAAGCAGAATGTGGGAAATGGTAAATTATAGCTTGATAAAAGTCTCTCCAGATCAATTCGTTTAAAAATGTCTCATTCGCCGCTGCAGCTTGCTGCGCTAATTCCCGAATGCTAATCGTTCCAAAGCGCAAATGTACGCCTAAATGACTTGTCCCATTTTTTATCGCTGGGAAATTTCGAGATTCACTGTATTTCTTCATGAATTGAGTCGAATAACTCAAATCGGGTGTCGGATGTAGGATTTTAGTTTGAAATCCCATTTTAGAAATTGAAATTAATTTATCCGCTGGTCTCTTGGCAAGTTTGTCACTAAACTTTTCCGTTGGATAAAATGAATAATCAAGTTCATTCATTTTCTCTTTCCATTTTCGGCTGTAAGGCGTAAAAATAGTATAGGGCAATCCGTCCGCTTTTACAATTTCATTTTTCTCGAAAAGTACGTGATCTTTTGATCCAATAAAATCGATGTTTTCTCTTTTTAAAATTTCGTAAACTTCGGTATCGCGTGCTTTAGCATACGGTTCGTAATCGCGATTGGTATAGACCGAAATTGCTTGAAACTCTATTGCTAAGCGAGGAATTTCAATTACTGGATTTCCATAAACAACAACTAAGTCAGCTCCGTATTTTTCGTAGTTTTTCTTTAATTTTTCAATAGCATCGTGAATAAAAAGTACACGTTGGTCATCTTTAGGAAGTTTATCGAGAATAGATTTATCGAAAATGAAAACAGACTGTACGGATTCATTTTCTTTCAGGGCTTTAAATAAACCTGCATTGTCGTGAAAACGTAAATCTCGTCTGTGCCAGAATAGCGTTTTACTCATTTTTATGTCCCAGAATATTCAACCACATTGTTTTCAGTTTCCCAAAGTCGTATGGTTAACTTAAGATTAGAAGCTAATTTTTTTGACATCAGCTCCCAAGCAACTTTTGCAATATTTTCTGCAGTTGGATTAATGCCTTCAAATTCTTTTACGTCCAAATTTAGATTTCTATGGTCGAATTTATCGGTTACCTCTGAGCGGATGATATGTTTAAGTATTTTTAAATCAATCAAATAACCAGTTTCAGGATCTATGGGGCCTTCAACCCATGTTTCCATAACGTAATTGTGTCCATGAAAATTTGGGTTACTGCATTTTCCAAATATTTCGAAATTTTTTTCGTCACTCCAATCTTTCTTGTATAATCTGTGTGCGGAATTAAAGGTTTCTCTTCGTCCTACTTTCATGCTCTATATAATTTTCTTTTTTCTAAATTAGTTGATATTCTGGTCCAATATTTTGAAACTATGATTTTAAACCAAATTGAATAGTTTTCAGGGTGTGAATCTAAATCTTTAAATAATTCTTTGATAGAAATAAACTTCAGTGCAGAAATTTCGTCAGGATTGATTATGCCCTTGTCATTAGAATGTCCGACCAAAACATGGTCTAACTCGTTTTCTATGAGGCCATTTTCAAATTCAGTTTTGTACTCAAATGAGAAAACCCAATCTACAGGGGTTTCTAAGTATAGTTCTTCCTTGAGTCTTCGTTTTGCAGCATCCTCTATTTTTTCGTTTGGTGCAGGATGGCTGCAGCATGCGTTAGTCCACAAATTTGCTGAATGATATTTTGAAGAAGCTCTTTTCTGAATGAGCATTTCACCAGCATCATTAAAAATAAAAATTGAAAAAGCGCGGTGAAGATGACCGCTTTTATGGGCTGCTAGTTTCTCCATTGTCCCAAGTTCCTCATCTTTCGAGTTGACCAAAACAACTTCATTCATGACTAATTTTCTATTCATTACAACAGGTTCAAATTATGACGAACATAAGAGGTAACAAACAATTGGTATTTTTTGTTGTTGGGAATACGAATCCTTTGGTTTAAAATAATTTCTGCTTGAAGTCCTTTTATTTTTTGAAAGAGCTTATAATAATATTTGTAGGCCATGTATACACCGAAACGCGCGTTTTTTGGTAGTTGCTTTATCCCTTGATATCCCGCTTCAAAATCTTTTTGTATATCTTTTTCAATTTCTTTTTTTACGTTGGAATCGAAATCAGCGATGTCTATACCCGGAAAATAAACACGTCCGAGTTCTTTGTAATCGGCCTGTAAATCTCGTAAAAAATTTATTTTTTGAAAGGCTGAACCTAGTTTCATTGCAGCCGGTTTTAAGTGTAAATATTCGTCGTCGTCGCCTCTTACAAATATCTTTAAGCACATTAATCCAACAACTTCGGCTGAACCAAGTATGTATTTTTCATATTCTGCTTGATTGTAAACCCGGTCTTCCAAATCCATTTCCATGGAGTATAGAAAGGTTTCGATGAGTTCTAAAGGTATTTTATATTGGTTGACGGCCCACTGAAAACTGTTTAATATGGGATTTAAAGAGATTTTATCGTCAATAGCCTTATAAGTTTGAATCTTAAAATCCTGCAATAATTCTTTTTTATTGAATCCCTCAAATGAATCGACTATTTCGTCTGCAAATCTGACGAAACCATACACGGCGTAAATAGGACGATGTAAATCTTTGCTCAATGAATTTATACCCAAGGAGAAGGAAGTGCTGTATCTCTTTGTTGTTAATTCACTCATATCATGAGAAAGTGTATCAAAAATTCCTTTCATTACTAGCTTATTATTTAAAATCCTTCGCTATTTGCTTTGCTACTACTTCTCCTGAAACTATAGATGGAGGAACTCCAGGACCTGGAACGGTCAATTGACCTGTGTAGTACATATTTGATAGTTTCTTGTTCTTTAATTTTGGCTTCAAAAAAGCTGTTTGGAACAAGCTATTTGCTAGACCGTAAGCGTTTCCTTTGAATGCATGATAATCATTTTTGAAATCATCTAGACAGTAGCTTCTTTTATAAACAATATTTTCTTTTATGCTTTCTCCTGTTCGTTTTTCAAGTCTTTCCAAAAGTAATTCAAAGTAAGCTTCACGTTTTTCGTCACTATCTTTTAGGTCTGGTGCTATGGGAATGAGGAAAAATAGGTTTTCATGTCCAATAGGAGCTACCGACGGATCTGTAATTGACGGAACACAAGTATAGAAAAGCGGAGAACTAGGCCAACTTGGATCTTCATATATTTCTTTCGCATGTTTCTCGAAATCCGTATCGAAAAACAAATTATGATGTTTTAGGTTTTTAACTCGACGATTCAAACCTACATAAAAAATAAGACAGGAGGGAGCCATTGTGCGTTTATCCCAATATTCCTCTGAGTAATTTGCATTTTCGCCCAATAGGTTTTTATCTGTATGGTGATAATCAGCGCCTGACACAAAAATATCTCCTTCGTATCCCTTATCATTTGTTACAGCACTTTCTACTTTTTTTTTGGACGTAATGAATGACTTTACTTCGTTGTTCGTTTTTATTTTTACCCCTTGTTCTAGCGCAATTTGCTCAAAAGCTTCGATAATTTTATGCATTCCACCCATCGGATACCAGGTTCCGAGACTTAGATCAGCATAATTCATTAGAGAATAAAGAGCTGGCGTATCTTTCGGCATGGCTCCTAAAAATAAAACAGGAAACTCAAGCAAAGAAAGAATTTTGGGATGCTTAAAGTATTTTTGGGTATACTTAGTGAAAGATTTGAGCAAATGCATACTCAC
>JBDNIA010000313.1:0-10826 GCA_041688525.1 Crocinitomicaceae bacterium
AAGAATTGGATGCACTTCTTGGGTACTGCCCAATTAGATTGGTCATGTTATTTGACTCTTATCCAACGACAAGTACGCAAGCATATCAATCCAGAGCTTACAATCAGCTTTGACTGTGCGAGTCCTTTTATTGCTACTGCTCACGGACTAGTCTATACTAATGCACAACACACTAACAAGCGTTGGTCAGTGATTATGGACAAGGCTCCTGATAATAAAGCATTGGCAGAAAGCGATATTCCGTTTCCGTTTGTCAGCGAATACGCAAGTCGTTTGACAATGGGAGATATCTGTCACTATGCTCCAGGCATGTTAAACAAGATTGGCAAAGAAGGTAAGACTAGTTGGGATAGTTTTGCATATGCACTAATGATGGGGCATAACGTAGAATGCCATATTGTTGCGGTACAACGTGCTCAACAGTTAATGGACATCGAAACTACTAAACATAAACCCAATTGGCGGATGAAAGGAATTGAAGGTAAGAAAGAAATTGAGTATAGTGATTGGGTTCCTAATAGAATCTTATACTTTGCTGGATTTGTCGAAGAGCTGTTTAATACCAAAACTAAAGCAGAAGCATTTCAATTGATCTCTGATGCTGCTGGATTCTTAAAGACATTAGAGGGGTCTAGACTGCAAGGTGGGCCTGCTCAAAATACATTTGGTAACTTGTTTGAAGTTGAGGAAGTTCGACAAGACGAAATTGACTTTGCTAATCCAGATGATAACGAACTACGTGCATTAGAAGAAGAAATTGTTAGCAAATAAAAGGAGCCTGTTATGTATGAAGTTAGAATTAAACATCTTGAAGAAGCACATCGTTTTTTAGATACTCAAATTGATAAGTTAATACTTAACGGGCAATTTGAAGACATTAAAGTAATCGAAATGAAGAAGAAAAAGTTGACTTTAAAAGATAATATTGCTATACTTAAACACAAGCAAGAAGAATACGAAGTTCAACAACTACTGAAACAAGGCCTCGAAGAATGAATAGAGATTACATCTCAGGTACCGCAGACAACATAACACTATTTACAGGAGTAGAAGTTGAACATACTCCTGCATTTGGATTAAAAACGTTGTTTGTAACAGGTCTCTATAACATTGATCAAATTGAAACAATATATATTACTGAAAATTGTCAGCATATTTTCTTTGGTGCTAATCATAGTTTTAGTCCTAGTTTAAATCTTCCTGAAGATGTAAGACAATGGGAGCAATGGGATAATATGATTATGTATTTTTTGCATAAGGATATCCTGTGTAGTCTAGATATTCCTCTAAGTCATGCAGAAATGTTTTTAGAAGGACCTATGGTAGAGTGTAATAATTTTATTCCGCAGATACGAGTACCACTTCCGTATGCTAAACAATGGAACTACAACACTATGATTAAAATTGATGATAAAGATTTTAAGGCAACTAATCCCGGTGTGTGGTCACACAGTCTGCACACACTGATGGATCGCAGTAAGTTCACAGACTGGTCACAATACAAGAATGATGAGATTGTAAAATGAGTAATTACGGATATGCTATTAGTTCAACCCAATCAATGGGCATTGCTAGACCAAACAGAAGGAAAGAAAAAGTGAAACTGACATTAAAACAACGTATCAGAAACTGGGTATTAGACGATGGATTAGAGCTGGCCGATATCTGTGTGCAGGATAATGACGCTGATCGATTCTCTAGCGAGGGTATGAGGTTGCAGGTATATAGAGCCAGTGGTGGATTTGTCGTTGAGACTCGCAGTTACGATCGTAAGAAAGATCAAAGCAGCAACACCATGCATGTGATCACTGAAGAAGAAGATCTCGGTGAACGAATTGGTAAAATTATTATGATGGAGACATTGAAAGTATGAACACACATATCCAAAACTGCGCATATAAAGCAACACACAGCCTGTGTGGAGCAGTAATTGAAGAATATTTTGGTCTCGCAAGTAACGGTCCGATCTCATTAAAGAAGGTATAATTATGAAATTATCAAGAGTTTCGATTATTAAAAATAATATCAGTGTTGGAACTAAAATCCCAACAACTACAAATGATGCACAAGTAGGACAATGGGCCGATAGTGTGATAGAAAGCAACGGACATACTATTGATAAAAATGGACTAGTTGACTTACCTGAATATGGGATTGATAATAAAACTCGAAAAAAGAGTAGCAAAGCACATCACACTGTTGGGTCAATGACCATTAAGAATATTACTGATACCAAAAATTGGGCAGAGACTAGGTATTATGCTAAGTCACAAAATCAAAATCAAATAACATACGATACTAACTTCTTAGAAGTATCAAAAGTTAAGATTATTGATATGGCTATTGATATTATCCAAGAAAATCTTAAAGATGGATACGAAGATTGCAGAAATCAATTAGTAGGCGGTTGTAGAAAAAAAGAGATTAAATCTAGTAACGGATGGGTGGTATTAGATGGGTACGGACATCCAAACTCCTATCGAATGAGAATTACAAATAAAGCTATGAAAAAAATACATAACATTTCGGGCTCAAGAGACACAATGAAAGCATTATTCGAGGAAGCGTCATGATTATTAAACAAGACATCCGTCCTAGTAAAATGATTTGGGTTACCTTCCAAAAAGAAGGAATGCACAAATATCCGGCAGCACTTACAGATCCTACGCTTGCTACAGGTGATGAATATGATGTAAGTTTCTTAGGCTATCCGCATCGTCACATTTTCCACTTTAAAGTTTGGATTGGTGTCACACACGATGATCGCGATATCGAGTTCATTCAGTTTAAACGATGGTTGCTAAATCTTTATAAAGATGCTATACTTAGTTTAGACTTTAAGAGTTGCGAGATGATGTCACAAGATTTATATGACAGCATTTCACAGAAATATCCGAACAGAGAAGTTTGGATTGAGGTCTCCGAAGACGGAGAAAATGGTTCATTTGTTAAGTATTAAAAGGAAAGCTATAATGGCTAAGAATTACAGAGATATTGATTATTTCGGCACACGCCCAGATGTTGTAAAAGTTTGGGAAGATCTAGAAGCGTATTACGAGTGGTGTCGTATCGAACTGCGAGAGTTTGATCCTTCCGAAATGTATCGTAAAGATGCTCCTAACTACGGTGCATTCCTGTATGCAAAACGTCCGAGACGTCCATATATGGGTAATAAGCCAAAATGGGATAACAATAACAACGGTCGCCGCAATGAGCAACGTTTTTCTCGTTGATATAGAGGCGGTTGAGTCTAGGTACACGGGACAGTGGCAGTCTCATGTGCCTAGTCTCTTACGAAAGGAAGGACACAATGTTCATATCATATCAGGTCCTACGGACATACCTAGTGCTACCACTCCAGGAGCGTTTCTCAACTTTGGTGGCACTAATATATACAAGGCTAGTCAAGTTGAAAGAATGGGTCGATTATTTTGCAATGGACGCATTTCAGCTGGCGACCATTTTATTTTTACTGATGCTTGGCATCCAGGAATCATAAACTTAAAGTACATGAGTGAGTTACTGGGCATTCCGATAATTATCCACGGCCTATGGCATGCGGGCAGTTATGATCCTCAAGATTTCCTTGGACGTCTTGTTGGAAATAAGCCTTGGGTTAGACATGCTGAGAAAAGTTTCTTTCATGCGTTCGATCATAACTATTTTGCTACGAATTTTCATATCGATATGTTTCGTAACAATTTGTTAGAGGTTAACTTGGGCACAGTTTATAACTATAAAGTTTCCAAGAAGATTGTTCAGACTGGGTGGCCTATGGTGTATATGGAAGATACATTGAATATGTATAAGAACATGCTAAAGCGTGACCTTATACTGTTTCCTCATCGCATAGCGCCAGAGAAACAAGTAGATATCTTTCGTGACTTAGCTACGCACTTGCCGCAGTATGAGTTTGTTGTGTGTCAGGATCAGCAGCTGACAAAGAATGAATACCATAATCTGCTAGGTGAAGCAAAGATTGTATTCAGTGCTAACTTACAAGAAACACTCGGCATCAGTTGGTACGAAGGTGCTCTAGTAGGCGCTGTTCCAATGATGCCAGATAGACTAAGCTACAGCGAAATGGCATTTGATACTTTCAAGTATCCGAGCGAATGGACTGATACTTGGGAGAACTATAATATCCATAGACAAGAAATCTGCTACAAGATTATACAGTACATGGAAAATTACGAAAAGTTTTTACCCAGCCTAAATAAACAAGTAGATGCATTAACTGAACATTATTTTAGTTGCAATAAACTATTAGAGATGCTAAAATAAAACTATACAGGCAATCCACTGCTTAAACATCGGAGAAATATATTGACACAATTGAATTATAGAGAAGAAGACGGAAGACCGCTAAGCCAGGTCATTCGCGAAAGACTCAAGAACGGTAACAAACGATTCTGGGCTGGCGATAACATTAGCGAGTACATCAGCGATGTTGAAAAAAATATGCTGATCACAGAAGCTGCTACCGCATTTGAAGGTGTGCTCGATGCCTTGCTGATTGATCGAGAAACAGATCCTAACTCAAAAGGTACGGCCAAGCGATTGGCCAAAATGTACTACAACGAAATAATGGAGGGTAGATATGTTCCAGCACCGGACGCAACGGCTTTTCCAAATGATTCAGCAGACCGTTACGAAGGTATGTTGGTTGTACGTAGTGAGTTGCGTAGCATGTGTTCACATCATCACCAGCCTGTTACTGGTGTTGCTTATATTGGTATCATCGCCGCCAACAAACTTATTGGTCTTAGCAAGTATACTCGCATTGCTCAGTGGTGCGCTCGCCGTGGTACATTACAGGAAGAACTGTGTAACAACATAGCAAGAGAAATACAGTGGGCAACCGAATCAGAAAATGTAGGTGTTTACATTCAAGCAGTACATGGTTGCTGTGAAAATCGTGGTATTATGGCACATAGTTCATTGACACAGACCACGGTATTGAAAGGTGCGTTTAAAGATGACGGCAATACTAAAAAAGAGTTCTTTGATAACATTAAACTGCAACAAGAGTTTTCACCGAGGTAATATATGATGAAACGCACACTCGACTTTACTGAATTTAAAAATAACGTCAGTAAAATTTGTCGCAGCTTTGGTAATTGGCGGCCTGACTACGTAGTAGGAATTACTCGAGGCGGCCTATTGCCTGCTGTAATGATTAGTCATTGGCTAGATGTACCTATGTATGCGCTAGGTGTTAGTTTAAGAGATAACGACTCCGATATAGGTCCAGAAAGTAATCTCTGGATGGCAGAGGATGCATTTGGATATAGCCATCACGATCCTATGATAGCCGGCGATGGTCGTAAGAAAATTCTTATTGTGGATGATATCAATGATCAAGGCTCTACAATCAATTGGATTATAAATGATTGGCAACGTAGCTGTTTCCCAGATGATCCACGGTGGCAGGAAATTTGGAATAACAATGTAAAGTTTGCAGTTGTTGTTGATAATCTTTCTAGCCGTGCTGAAGTAAAAATGGACTTCTGTGGCATAGAGGTTAACAAAGCAGAAAACGATGTTTGGATTGAATTTCCTTATGAAGAATGGTGGGCTAAATGAGTACTACTATTAATAGATATAGCGAAACTTGCAAAGTTAGACAGGTTACTAGTAATCGAATAGTTGATGCCGAAGTAATGAACTTTGCAGAGAGCAGAAACTTAACTGTGGTCATGAACAAAAGTGTTAAACTATTGATGTTATGGAATGGTAAAGTATACGAAGGGCGTATGGCAGGAATGGACTTTGAAAGTAACGGACCTACTATAATAAAAACTCAATCTAACTCAAGAGGATTTTAAATGACACGATGGACAGTTACTTTAGAAGAAGATCCAGAAACAGGCGATTGTGTATTACCGTTTTCGGAAGATATGCTAGCGCAAGTAGGATGGAAAGAAGGAGACGTCATTGTTTGGAAAATACAAGAAGACGGCAGTTGCATTTTAGAAAAGAAGAGTGTATAATAAAATATGAGCAAAATTAAAATAGCAGAGCTGTTTTACAGCATACAAGGTGAGGGACGCTATATGGGAGTGCCCAGCGTGTTCTTACGTACATTCGGTTGCAATTTTTCTTGTAGAGGATTTGGCATGCCGCGTGGTGAACTTAGCACAGAAGCGGACGAAGTAGCACACACGCACAAACATATTGAAACATTCTTCAAATACGAAGAACTACCACTAGTCAGCACAGGATGCGATAGTTATGCATCATGGCATCCTGACTTTAAAAGTCTAAGTCCTATGCTAACTAGTGATGCTATTGCAGATCGCATTGCAGAAATTATTCCGCACGGTGAGTGGCGGGACGAACACTTGGTCATTACAGGTGGTGAGCCCTTGTTGGGCTGGCAACGTGCTTATCCTGATCTGCTAAATCATCCTAAAATGCAAGGGCTTAAAGAGATTACGTTTGAAACAAACGGTACTCAAAAGCTAACACCAGAATTTGCCAGTTACCTGCATACATGGAAATCGCATCATGACAAAGATTTTTGGAGAGAGATCACATTTAGTGTAAGTGCCAAATTGCCGTGCAGTGGTGAAAAGTGGGAAGCTGCAATTAAGCCAGAGATTGTGTGCGAGTATGAAGATTATGGCACAGTATATTTAAAATTTGTTATTGCTACAGAACAAGACTTTGATGATGCGATGATTGCAACACGACAGTTCCGCGATGCTGGATTCACTGGGCACGTTTATCTCATGCCCGTGGGCGGTGTAGAAAGTGTCTACGCACTGAACAATAAAAAAGTAGCATTGATGGCAATGAAAGAAGGATTGCGATATAGTGATAGGCTGCAAATTCCGCTTTTCCGCAACGCATGGGGCACATAATGAGTTTTATTAAAAAATTATTTGGCATCGACAAGATCGAAGCAAATCTTGCGGCAACTACTATGCTGTTGCAAGAGGCAGAGGCAGCAAAAGTGGAGGCAGAATTAGCTGCGGCTTCCGCTAAAGAAATAGAAGAAATAGCAAAGGCAAGTCCAAAAGAACGTGCTACTCGTAAAAAAGAACCGTGGGTAGGGGTATTAGAAACTCATGTTAACAAAGATAACATTCGCAATGGCTTTTTTGAGCTTGACTGGAATGAGCTTTTTGTGTTAAAATTAAAACAAGAAGGCTACGGTGAAGATGGCGATAAAGATGAAGAGATTGTTGATCGTTGGTTCCGTGAACTTTGTGCAAATGTCGTGATAGATGGCGACTTTGGTGGCCCTGTTAACACAGGTGTTTTAGATATCGCAACAGTAAAGAAGAATAACTAATGGCTACATACATCCTAGTAGATACTGCAAATACATTTTTTCGTGCTCGACACGTTATCAACGGAGACGCTGATATCAAACTAGGTATGGCATTTCACATCACTCTTAACAGTGTTAAGAAGGCTTGGCAAGATTTCAAAGGCAGTCACGTTATCTTCTTTTTAGAAGGTCGTAGTTGGCGCAAAGATTTTTACAAGCCCTATAAGGCACAACGTGCTGCGGCTCGTGCAGCGCACACAGAAAAAGAAGCCGCTGAAGAAAAAATCTTCTGGGAAGCCTTTGACACGTTTAAAGACTTTATTAAAGAAAAGACCAATTGTACAGTGCTACAGCATCCGCAATTAGAAGCTGATGATTTGATTGCTGGTTGGATACAAGCTCATCCTAATGATAATCATATTATCATTAGTACTGATACTGACTTTGTACAGTTGATTGCTCCTAATGTTAAACAGTACAACGGTGTCAGTGAAACAACTATTTCACACGAAGGATACTTTGATGTAAAAGGCAAGTTTGTAATTGATAAGAAAACACAGTTGCCTAAAGCTAAACCTAATCCTGAATGGTTACTATTTGAAAAGTGTATGCGTGGAGATACTAGCGATAATGTGTTCTCTGCATATCCTGGTGTTCGTACAAAAGGTTCTAGCAAGAAAGTTGGACTAACAGAAGCGTTTGAAGATCGTAAAGATAAAGGTTTTTCTTGGAACAATCTAATGCTACAACGTTGGACAGACCATGACGGTCAAGAGCATCGTGTTATGGAAGATTACGAACGCAATCGTCATATTATTGATTTGACACAGCAGCCGGCAAATATTCGAACTGCAATGTTCACGACAATTGCTGAAGCGATTGATGCTGAGAAAAATATTAGTCAAGTTGGCATTAGACTTATTAAATTCTGTAATCTTTATGACTTGAAAAAGATTTCAGATCAGGCGCAAGCATACGCTGAGCCACTTAACGCAAGGTACATAAAATGACAGAACTACATGCTAAAACAATTATTGCAAATAAATTTTGGATTGTTGAACAAGACGGTACCAAGGTTGCTACTCTTCGAAAAGACGAAGATAATAGATTTGTTATGAGTAATGCAAGTGGAATGAAAATTTACGATACTCAAGATAGTCTCACTCAAGAGTTTGGCAAAAAGTTCTTTACAGTTAAAATTGTTAAAGAGTCCAACGATGCATTGCCGAATAAAGTTCACGGATATGCCACAAGTACCGCTCCGCATAACGCAATGTTTGACATTCGTAAAAAACTACCTCTGTTTACTAAAAGTGAAGATAGCAAAAGTTTATACTGTGCTGGATATTACACTATCAAATTCGACAAAGGATGGGTAAAGAGTTTTTGTCCTAAAAAGATTACACTAGAACGCTACCCGTATAAAGGTCCGTTTAAAACTGAGTTAGAAATGAAACAGGTACTGGCAAATGTCTCAAAATAATTTACCAAATAACTTGCCTAGTGTTGAAAGATTACTGCAACGTGTAGCAGTTGCTGAACGAAGTCAGCAAAAAGAAATACGCATCACTGTTCAAGAAGCCAAAGAGTTAACTACTGAATTGGCGATTTTAACTTCTAAATTAGGTCGTACTGTACAAGAAATACATCAAATGTTGGCAGAAATTAAGCAATCTACTACACAAATTGATGTTAAGTTTGACGGCGGTTCTTTCTAGCGAGATAAATATATACGTAGTTAATTAGGAAACACGTATATATGTCAAGGCCAAAACCGAATATTATTTTAGAATATGTCAATAAAGAAAACTTTAAGGTAGAGCAGATCCTTGAAAGCGATGCTATCTGGGCAGTATTCTTTAAGGGTCAGCCTTTTAACCTAAAGAGCGGAAGTTTAATTGCTAGCTATCCCGGTCCGAAGTATAAAAAAGTATCGTTTAGTAATCCGGGTCATGCACATAATCTAGCCAAAAAATTAAACAGGCTTTTCAAATCAACAGACTTTGCAGTCTACAAACTCACTACTGGTGAAGAAATAAAATAACATGGACATCAAGGATGCCTATACACGAGTATTCTTATCAGCAGCAGGATTACCAACTGATGCTAATACTACCAAGCAGTATCGTGCAATATGGTGGCTGAACTTTCGACAAAAGAAAGTTGGTGGTCTTCGTTTGACAGACGAAGCCTTGAAGTTTATCGAAGAACATGCTAAAATAAAAACATATAAAGTTGATTTCCCTAAAGAATTTGCATTTACTCCGCAGGTGCTAGTTTGGTTAGATAACTTTATTGAATCGCCATTTTTTATCAACAAAAAGTTTATTGTGGTTATGAAAGAAAAGTCAGCATTTGAGCTTTACCTGTTTTCAGGCGATGTTCGCAAGATGGGCCATAACAAGGCACTGGCAAAAAGACTTAGCCAAGAATCCATACCAGAATAAACTACACATATAAATATTTTCATGATGTTTGATTTGAATCCTATTGAAATCTTAAAGCAACGAAAGCTAGCAACTATACCAGCACATTTTAAAAAAATTGCTGCTACTGATGCCGAGCTATACGAAGGAATAGAAGATTGGATTAAGAAGAAACTGAAAGGTCGTTACGTTATTGCTAGACAGCCTAGCATTGATAGAAACGGTGTTTTACGTTCTACTAATTTTATAGGATTTGAAGATCAAAAAGAATTAACATATTTTATGCTGGCATGTCCACTACTAAGGAGAAACTAAATGACAGAAGAAGTTAAAGTCGAAGAAGCACAAGTTACTGATGCTGCTCAAGAAGCAGTACAACCACAAGGTCCTGATTTAAATGTCAACGATCTAGTTGCATTAAAAAATATTATTGAAGTTGCAACACAACGAGGAGCGTTTAAAGCAGCAGAGCTAGAAGCAGTTGGAAAAACATTCAACAAGCTAAACGTATTTCTAGAAGCTGTATCTAAAAAGGAGACTTAATTATGGCTGTACCATTAAAACACATCGGTAGAATTAATAATACTGGAGTTAAAGTTCTTGTTATATTTAGAACACTTCCGGGAGAATCAGATCATGCACTAGTGTTGCCTGTTGCTAATTTAACTGATTCGTATCATGACAGTATCATGACACTAGTAGAAACTGAGCAAGCTCAAAGTGCATTTGAATTTGGCGAAATTATGTTTACTCGTACATTTTCAGATGGACGTCCTATGTTACAGGCAATGCAGGCAGATGGAAGATTGCAAAAAGTTGCTACAACATTAGTGACCATGACACCATCATCTAAAGACTCTATTATATTATCAGAACTGAACGGATTTATCGCCGAACAAAAAAACTGTACTGTAGATGATCTTTATACATTTGTATCAGGCGCTCCTGCAATATCTTCTGCTAAAGCTACAGATATTGCCAAGGCAAACGAACCATTGGTAGATCCAGACATTCCTGCTCCGTTAAGAGCACAGGTAGCAGTAAATGAAGCATTAAGTGATAAAGACATTGCTAAATCGTATCGTAGTCAAGCTGATGCATTGTATAAAGAAGCTGCTAAA
>JBDNIA010000314.1:0-3188 GCA_041688525.1 Crocinitomicaceae bacterium
AGTATTTCACTAGTTGAGAATTCGCAAATTGCCGATCAATGAATTCGAAGAAATATCTGTTTATCTTTAGTTATACTGCATTATTTCAGGTGTTTAAGTTTTAAAGTGGCTTATTTCACTAGTTGAGAATTCGCAAATTGTCGAACAATACCCATAATCAGAGTCACTAAAAATTCAAATTAACCATCAAAATATCCTCACTATTCTCATCCGCTAATCTATCTCTTCCAACCTTTAAACCAACGCACCAAAGAATCTTCTCATCGTCCTCAACAATGAAAACTTTCTTTTTTTCTGAAGAAGGGATTTTGGCATCTTTAATAATACCTGAAATTAATTGCGTTCCGCTTAAGCCAATAGACGCAATACGATCGCCTTCTTTCCAAAAACGTATTTTCAATTGACCTACCACTTTATTTGAATCAGCGAAATACGTGTTTTTATCAAATATTTTTGGGAGTTGAGAAATACGTTCAATTCTTAATGAGGGCAACAGATATTTTTCTATTTTTTCAAAAGTAAATTTATCCCCATCGTGCCAAATTCTCAGGTTTAAGCGATTCAATTCAAAAAACTTAGACTTTTCAGTTTCTCTTAATTCGATCAATCGCTCCATTTCAGCGTAACGTAAACCGAGTTCTTTAGAAATAATATATTTTGCCTCGTTGCTACAAGTGTCAAAATCAGTAAATGACCAATTAGTTGAATTTTTGATTTCTTTCGTTTTTGGGGAAAATTCAACTTCCAATCGATTTCTTTCTTGTTGAAAAGCAGTTATTAGGACGCGGACGTTTTCTTCCAAGTTCGGTAATTGGTTTTTCAACAAAGGCAACCACTCGTTACGCCATTTATTCCGCAAATATTTGTTTTCTTGATTGCTTGCATCCTCGCGCCATTTAATTTCTTTTTCCACAGCAAAATCTTTTAGTTCTTGCTTTGAATAGTTCAATAGCGGTCGCTGATGATTTCCGTTTTGCTCCGCCATACAAGTCAAACCTGTTAATCCTGATTTGCGACTTAAATGCATGAAAAAGGTTTCCATTTGATCATCAAAGTGATGGGCAGTCATTAGAATGGAATTAGGCTCTTTTACGAAATAAGTTTGAAAAAAAGAATAACGAATTTTACGTGCTTCATTTTGTAAATTCCCACCCAATTCGGTTAAATGGTCTTTCATCTGATAATTCAAAACTGACAGAGGAACAGCATTCTTTTTTGCTAATTCTCGAATGAATTTTTCATCCTTTGTGGAATCATCACCGCGCAAATTATAGTTAACATGAAGCAAGTGAACGCCAACGTTTGCCGCTTGTAATAAATGGAAAAGCACCACAGAGTCTAATCCGCCGCTAATTGCCAAAAAAACGATTTGATTTTTCTGCGGAACTAAATGTAATGGAATATGAATTTTCTGATCTTTCATAATGAAGTTTCAAACTCCTATTTTTAATTTTGTAATCAAAGTCCCCGAGGGATGAAATATACCACACTTCTCTTCACGCTAAACTAAAATTTTCAAATCACTTTCTACTCATTCATGCCGTCTAAGATGCGCTTCACTTTGGTCAAGCACTCTTCGTACTCTTTTTCTGCATCTGACTGAATCGTAATCGCTCCCCCAACATCGCACGTTAAAGTTTTATTTAATTTATTATAAAATAATGAACGAATAACAACATTGAAATCAAAATCACCACTTGGAGCAATATAGCCTATTGAACCGGAATAAATTCCTCGCCTAAAATCTTCAAATTCTTCAATAATTTTCATAGCACTAACTTTTGGAGCTCCTGTCATGGAACCCATAGGGAAAGTTGCTTCCATTATGTCTTTAAATGAAGTTTCTTTTTCAATTTGACAGCTCACAGTTGAAATCATTTGATGCACGGTTTCAAAGCTGTAGATACCAAAAAGCTCTTCTACGTCTACACTATTTTTCTTTGCGATTTTTGAAAGATCGTTACGAACCAAATCCACTATCATAACGTTTTCTGCTCTTTCTTTTGGATCTTCAAGCAAAGACTTTTTCAAAAATTCATCTTTTATTAAATCAGCGTTACGTGGTGCAGTTCCTTTAATCGGTTGAGATATCAATTTGTTTTCGGTGCGCTTAATAAAACGCTCAGGGGAACCGCAAAAAATGGTAAAGTCGTCAAATTGAAAGTAACTTGAAAACGGCGCCTTGGTTATGTTGTTCAATTTGAAATACGCATCTAATGAAAAGTCAAACTCAATATCTTTCACAACAAATTCTTGACAATAGTTTACTTCGTAAGCATCACCTTTTTGAATTCTTTCTTTAATTTTATTAACGTTTTCTATATATTGCTCTTTCGAAGTGAGAGCTTGAAAATTTAGTTTGTAAGGATGAAAATTTTGATCGGTTTCTTCCTCTATGAAATATTCTAAAAATTCAAAACTTTCAACAGTTTTTTCTCCTTGTAAAAATTCAAAATGCTCACCGTTCATTTTCACTACATGCTCGGGCACCCAAAAAAATAAATCAGGAAACTTTTTATTATCAATATTTTTTGAATATACTTTTTCTAGTTCATTCTTTAAATCATAAGCTAAATAACCAAAAATAAATTTGTTAGGTTGGTCTCCAATAAATTCTTGTAATTCCTCAAAAGCCCTTCCTGCATTTGTCTTTATTCTGGGGCCGTCACCAAATGCGAGCAGTCCACTGCCGTCATTACTATTTAAATAGGCAATAGGAAATTGTTTCATTCTACGAATTTATCCTTTCTACAAACAGTGTACAACAACATAGCAAGAAAATGTGTTAAAAAGCTTAATTTCGTGTTGATTATGTTTTACCAAGTTTTGAAGCTTATTGTAGGTCTAGGCATTCGTTTGTACTACAGGGAGGTACGTGTGAAGAACAAAGTAAATCTTAAAACGGAAGGTCCCCTTATTATTATCGCCAATCATCCAAATACTTTGATGGATGCTATGATGCTCGGTTACGTTTGTAAACAGCCGATTCATTACATGGCAAAAGCAACTCTCTTTGATAGCAAATTCAAAATGTGGCTCTTGCGTTCCTTAAATATGATTCCTATAAATCGGATAGGAGAAGGACGCGTGAAGGGCGTTTCCAACCAGGATAGTTTTGAAGTCTGTTATGAAGTTCTTGAAAAAGGTAAGACCTTAGTTGTTTTCCCTGAAGGAACGAGTTTCCAAGA
>JBDNIA010000315.1:0-2697 GCA_041688525.1 Crocinitomicaceae bacterium
ACTTGGAAACCAACGATAATCGCGTCAGAGGCAGATGCTAAGTTGACATCAGCTTCGGAAATAGCTCCAACGCCTTTGTGAACAACTCGGATTGCAATTTGCTCAGTTGACAAGTTCAACAATGAATCTGCCAAGGCCTCGATTGAACCATCAACGTCACCTTTAACGATCAAGTTCAACTCTTTAAAGTCACCAATCGCCAAACGACGACCAATTTCATCCAATGTAATATGTTTCGTTGTTCGCAAACCTTGTTCACGATACAATTGTTCTCTTTTTGTTGCGATTGTTCTCGCTTCACGCTCGTCTTCCAATACATGGAACTTATCGCCAGCGCTTGGTGCACCGTTGATTCCCAAAATAGATACTGGGCATGCTGGACCTGCTTCTTTTAGAACCGCACCGTGCTCATCATGCATTGCTCTAACACGACCATAGTTACGGCCTACTAGAACAACATCACCTACTTTCAAAGTACCTGATTCAACAAGTATATTGGTTACATAACCTTTCCCTTTATCCAAGGAAGATTCGATTACCGTTCCGTTTGCGCGTTTGTTTGGGTTTGCTTTTAAGTCCAATAAATCAGCTTCAAGCATTACTTTTTCCAACAATTCTTCGATATTTAAACCTTGTTTTGCTGAAATTTCTTGACACTGGTATTTTCCACCCCAATCTTCCACCAAAATATTCATCGTGGATAATTGCTCTCGGATTCTATCTGGATTTGCACCTGGTCTATCAATTTTATTGATGGCAAATACCATCGGTACGTTAGCCGCTTGAGCATGAGAAATCGCCTCTTTCGTTTGTGGCATCACGTCATCATCGGCAGCAACAATAATAATTGCAACGTCTGTTACTTGAGCCCCACGAGCACGCATGGCTGTAAAGGCTTCGTGACCTGGCGTATCCAAGAATGTCAATCGACGGTTGTTTTTCAATAAAACAGAATAAGCACCAATGTGCTGTGTGATTCCACCTGCTTCTCCTTCAATAACATTTTCGTTGCGGATTCTATCCAATAAAGATGTTTTACCGTGATCGACGTGGCCCATTACTGTAATAATCGGTGAACGAGTTTCTAAGTCCTCTGGTTTATCTTCTATAATGGGTATTGCGTCTTGTGTCTCTGCGCTTACGAATTCAGTTTGGTAACCGAATTCTTCTGCTACAATTTGGATTGTTTCTGCATCCAATCGTTGATTGATTGAGGCAAAAATACCCAAGGACATACATGCTGAAATTACTTGCGTTGACTGAACATTCATCATGCTCGCCAATTCTGAAACCGTAACAAACTCGGAAAGCTTTATGAATCTTTCTTGCGCTTCTTGTTCCATTTGTTCGACTTCTCGACGCTGCGCATTTACATCTCTTTTCGCGCGACGATTTTTCGAAGCTTTCGACTTTCCTCCTTTGTTGGAAAGTCTTGCTAACGTATCTTTAATTTCTTTCTCAATATCTTTTTCGGTGATCTCAGCTTTTGGTGTACGTGGAGCATTTTTATCAAAACGTCTGTTTACGCCGCCACTATTTGCACCGCCACCATTTGCACCTCTTGGTCCGTTTCCGTTTCCGGCATTTGGATTTGGCGTATTCGGTCTGACCGCGTCCACCTTTTTGATTCTCTTGCGTTTCTTGCGATCAGCATCCGAAATTTTATGGGAAGTCTTTGGTTTTAGAACTGGAAGTTCAATTTTCCCTAAAACCGTTGGACCAGACAAAATTCTTTTGCCAACTCGAATAGTTTCAATCTGTTCTCTTTCAGGGGATTTTGGTTTCTCCTCCTTTTTAACTTCTTCCGCTTTTTTCTGACTTGAGGCCATCACCTTTTTAGTGACTTCTGCCGCTGCAGCTTTCTCTTCTTTTTTCTCTTCCTGCGTTTTTTTGCTTGGACGAGTTTTAGAATTGATGGAAGATAAATCTATTTTACCGACAACCTTAACATCAGAATTTCCTTCTTTCGCAGGTGGTCTCTCGACTTCTTTGATTTCTTCAACTACTTTTGCTATCGGTGCTTCCTCTTTTACAACAGGCACTTCAACAATTACCTCTTCTACCACTGGAAGAGGTTTTGGCACAGGAATAGCTAATGGCGCCGGTTCTTCTTTTTTCGTTTCAACTGGAACTTCTTCCACTTTTTCTTTCACCGGAATTTCTTCCTCACGTGTATCACTCAAAGAGATAGTTTCTCTTTTTTCACGCACAGGAATTACTTGTTTCGTCTTTTCTTTTAATGAAAAATCGGCCGCAAACTCGGTGCTCAACAAATCAAAATGATCCCCGTCCAACTTCGTGTTGGGATTCGAGTCAATTTTCACTCCTTTGGAATCGAGGAATTCGACCAATGTGGATATTCCCACATTAAGTTCTCCTGCTGCTTTCCCTAATCGTATTGGTTTATTCGCCATATAATTTTTTGTGTCCTTTTCTATAAAGAAACTCATTTCAAGGACAAAAATGAATTTTCAATTATTTAAAACACTCAAGAACAACGCCTTAAATGTCTTCAATTTGAAAATAGAATAAAAGAGGGGACAATCGTCCCCTTCATCTATTGCAGAAAATCTGTACAAAATTAGATAAATTATCTCGTTTTCACAAGCTTTAACAGGGTAAGCGTATTCATTCCTCATTCTTTTCTTTTTTAATGTCAAATCAGGCCGCAAGAAGGAAGTGCTATATTAAATTTAT
>JBDNIA010000038.1:0-20145 GCA_041688525.1 Crocinitomicaceae bacterium
AAATGTATAATCAGTAAAAACTTGTACAATAAATATGTTAGAGGAGCTAATTCATATCTAAAAGATTATTGAAAAATTGCTTATAAAATAAACAATTAAAGGAAAAGATATATGACCGAATTTACCCCAATTCGAGATAGACTACTTGTTAAAAAGATTGAAGACGAGTTAAAAACTAAATCAGGATTACAGTTATCTGATGACACAAAGGAACGTCCTACTAAAGGAACTGTGCTAGCTGCCGGTGACGGCAGAATAAATGATGACGGAAAAACATTACCGATGATTAT
Organism: Crocinitomicaceae bacterium; assembly: GCA_041688525.1. Taxonomy (GTDB): domain Bacteria; phylum Bacteroidota; class Bacteroidia; order Flavobacteriales_D; family Crocinitomicaceae; genus UBA2040. The sequence goes on from JBDNIA010000038.1 coordinate 291, forward strand.
CAAGGTAGGAGATTTAATTTTATATCCAAAATATGCAGGGCACCCAATTAAGTTAGATTTTGAAGAATATTTAATTCTCGATGAAAACGAAGTGCTGGGAATTTTAAAAAAGGGAGATAATGTAAATGGCTAAAATAAACTCAAGAATAGTAACTTTTGGAGACGATGCTCGAGATCGTCTAGTAGTCGGGGTAAATGTATTAGGTGACGCTGTAAAAATTACCCTAGGACCAAAAGGACGCAATGTTGTTATCCAGAGACAGTTTGGTGCGCCGCACGTTACAAAAGATGGTGTAACTGTTGCTAGGGAGATATTTTTAAAGGACAAGTTAGCTGATACTGGTGTGCGAATGATTAAGCAAGCAGCAAATCATACATCAAATGAAATTGGTGACGGTACTACCACAGCAACAGTACTTGCACAAGCTATGATTCGTGAAGGCATGAAATTCGTTAAGGCTGGCATTAGTCCGATTAACCTAAAACGTGGTATTGACAAAGCTGTAGCTGCTGCAATAGAAGAATTAATAAAAGTAAGCAAAGAATGCAGCGATTTTAAAACAATTGCACAGGTAGCAAGTATTTCTGCAAATAACGATGACGAGATGGGAAATTTAATTGCTAATGCTCTTGTTAAAGTAGGCAAGCGTGGAGTTGTTAGTGTTGAAAATAGTACTACACTAAAAGATGAATTTATACAAGTTAGTGGACTGTCATACAATCATGGATATCTAAGTCCTCATTTTGTAAACTCTGACAAGCAACGCTGTATTTTAGAAAACCCATATATATTAATTTGCGATCGTCCAATTATGAATATGACTGATGTGTATAACATTTTAGAAAAATTAGTTCATACTAAACGCCCATTTTTAATTATAGCCGAAAGCATTGAAACTGACATTTTAGCTACACTAGTTATCAACAACCTAAACGGTGCTATTGTGACTTGTGCTGTACGTGGCCCGGATTGGAAAGGCCCTAAGCGAAGTGCGTTAATTGAAGACCTTGCAATCTTAACAGGAGGTAAAGTTATTAGTGACGCTACCGGTAAACGAGTTGAAACTGCCGAAATTGAAGATTGCGGTCAGTGCAACCGTGTAGAAATTACTAGAGATACTACAACAATTATCGGCGGACACGGAGATAAAACAAAAATACAAGAACGTATTGATAGTATACAACTGCAAGTTGATTCTGGAGAACTTGACGGAGTGTTTGGGATTCTAGATTTGGAAGAACGTATTGCTAACTTATCAGGCGGAGTGGGTATTATAAAAGTCGGAGCAGCTACTAATATGGAGCTTGGTGAAAAGAAAGATCGTATTGATGATTCGCTTCATGCTACAAAAGCTGCCATTATCGACGGAGTTGTTCCTGGAGGAGGTGTTGCATACATTCGAATTAAAAATAGGCTTAAAGATCTTAAAGGTGCAAACGATGAACAGACTGCCGGTATTCAAATTGTACTACGTGCAATGGAAGAACCGCTACGTCAAATTGCAGTAAATGCCGGAGATAGTCCAGACGTTGTTGTTAATAAGGTAATCGAAGGTACAGACGAGTTCGGATATGATGCTAGCAATAGCTCTTTTGGTAATATGTTTGATATTGGTATTATAGATCCAACTACAGTAGTAAAAACTGCATTAATAAATGCAGCTAGCGTAGCTGGTCTGTTATTACTTACAGATTGTGCTATTTATGAAGACGAAGACGAATCAGACCTTAGTATTATTGGACCATCGCCATCAGCTGGTCAAGATCTTTCTCAACATTATCAAAGTACATTTTAAATAAGGATAAAAAAGCAGAGTTAAACTCTGCTTTTTTTTATGGCTTAGTTGGCCACTGTGGATCCCAGGGATAACCTTGTTGTTCCGTTACATCTCGCAGTGCCTGGCGATAAGTTCCCCATTCAGCAATTTTTTCTGCGATCATTTTTTCTTGAATTGAAGGAAATTCAGTATAATCACTTTCAACAAGTAATTGAGTTCTCTTCTTGAGAGCCGCTTCTTCCAATTCTAGCTGATTGGGCGGTATTGTAATATACCACTCCCCAATTCCTTCAGTAAGTTCGCCGAACTCGCCGGCCTTCAACCGAACATACATGTCAGACTGAAAACTATCGCTAAACGCTTCAGTTGCATAAAATGGAATCGAATTCTGACATCCTTTAAACAGTACGGTACACCAAACTGCATCTACGCCTAGCATACTAGCAGCCTTAGTAACTTCTTGAATATCATCTATTGTAAATACCTTTGACATAATTCCTCCTAGTATTAATTGTATCTCTAGTTATTTATCCCAGTTGTTAATACTCCTAGTTTTGGGCGTTTATCAAACGCATATTCTGGGTAAAACGGGCCATTGACATCGATATAGTGAAAAAATGCCTGCACTTGATAGCTGGTGTTACTTGCTACAAACGGATCTCTCCAATGCTCAACATCACATCCTCTATAAATTATAGCATCTCCCGGATCTTGATTAATTAACATATCAGGTTCAACATACATCCCCCAACGATAATCTGCAGGGGTTGATTTATAGTTAAATCCAAAACATACAGTTGTGCTTATTTCGCAACTTGGCCTATCTCGATGTCTATGCAACTCCATACCTGGTCGATATACGCGGTAATATGTATAAGTGGGACATAGTTTTAAACCGGTATTTTTTTCCATGTGCGGTTGCAAAAAATGTATCATTGTTTCCATTAATGTATCGCCGTAGACTGAATGAGAATTTTCTACTTGCGCAGTAGTACCTAAATCTGGTGAAAATTCTGTTTCTTCTTTTAGTAGAGCGTATCGTGTAATTATACGGCATAAATCAATAGGAACTAATTTTTTTACATCAATGTATTTGTTTTTTTTAAATAGATCTGGGTTATTCATTTAAATGGTGCTCCTAAACTCCAGCTAACTAAACTATATCTAGTACCGCAAGTAACTGGTGTTACTTGATGAGGGACGTGTGAAGGAAATACTATAATTGATCCTTTTGGTCGAATTTCAGTACAAGTATGATATTGATCTGGGCGATGCGCTCCTAAATCAAATTTTAAGTTACCTCCTTCATAGTCGTCGGGATTGTTAAGGCTAATAGTTACACTAAGTTTGCGTATTTTTCCAATCATATTGGAATTATCTGTTGCCTGATGATCCTCTGGAGATGTTTCTCCAAAATGATTAGTATACGGAGATCCGTTGGTATTTTTACGAATGGAGTCAACTTCAGGGTTAAATAGTCGATACGGCAATTCTGATGAATCAGAATGCCAACCGTAGAATTGATCAACACTGTACTTTGTAAATTGCATGTCTTCGGTATAATCCCAATCAAAGTTCCAGGCAGCACGCTGATTGGCTTCTCGAATAAAAGGCCATACAAGATCATATAAATTTGGATCATTTAAAAATGTTACCGACGAATCTCTAAGATATACATTATCAATGTCAATGCCTTTGTTAACCAAATTTGCAGCAGTTTCAGTGTTTGAAGGAATTTTATCCTTACCAGCTTGCTTTTGTCTCCATCCTCCAGTTGTTCCTGCTATTACATGGTCTCCAAATTTTTTACGCTCGTCGTGCATTTTCCTTAAACCCATTTCGACTATTTGGTCGCAGATATATTCGGGAATTGCCGATTTAAAGTACCAGTAATGATATTTTAGTATCATTTAAATATTGCTCCATGAACATGTCCTACTATAATACGTTTAACTCCATTAGTTACAGCGTTAATTTTGTAAGGCATGTATGATGGAAAAATTAAACAAGCGCCTTGATCGTTCAATTCCGATTGTGATGTATCGATATTTAAAAATTCAATATCACCGCCATTGTATGTTGTAGGATCAGACAAATTGATTATAAAGGTAATTTTTCTAGAAGGGGCCATCGGCGTTAATTCTAAATGCATGTTATAGAAATCGTCTTCTGAATATGTAAATACTTGGGGGAAGTCTTGGTCAATAATTCCTATAAGATTGAAATCGTAAATTTCGGTATTTGCATTTTTTGTAATTTCTCTAATATTTAGAAAAGGAAATCCAGCAGTGTCGCCGCGCAACTTTTGTCTTTTAGATTGATGAAATTCTTTAGATCCTATAACAGTTGACGGTAGCCATAATTCTTCAACGCAAGTAGATAGAATCTGATCACACTCGTCCTTAGAAAACATCATAGCTTTATTGATTGATGTAATTTCTAATGTTGGTATGTTTGTTGTAACGAGTTCTGCCGGGTCAGTAAAATTACTGTCGGACAAAGTTTCTAGATTGTCAGTAGTCATTGAGGCACTCCAATTTGTTGTGTTGATGTTTATTCTAATATTTATTAGTTTACATAGACTAGTATGTAAATTATGAGTTATCGCTTTCAACATTGTGTAACTAGCAGCTTAATAAATACTTCATAATAGAAGGTAAAAAATGAGTACCCCGATTTTAACAGACTCAAGTATAACACATGCTCAAGTTCAAGTAACGCCTCGAGAGAATGAATTTATTGAACATTATGTGTTAGGGCCGCACTTTCCTTGGTTCTGGCAAGATCATCAGACATTTAAAGACGATCCAAACTTACCTTTAGAAATTAAAGAAAATCTTAAGTTTTATAACGGACCGTTCTTAAGTCATACACTACTACATCGATTCGAGGATGAGAGTGTAAAGCATACCGAACGAGATAGTAAACACATTAGTACACATTTTGAGTTTTTTTTAGAAATATTTCACCGATTTATGTCCAACAATGGGCTTAAATATAGTAATATATTTAGAGCAAACTTAAATTTAACTTGGCACTCTAGCGACTTACATTCAGCACCCCATTTAGATCATACCTGGCCGCATAATAATTTTATTATGTATCTTACTACTTGTAAAGACGGACATACAATTATATGGTCAGAAGATTTTTTAACAAGCTACATGATACCGTGTGAAAAATATATTGCAGCAACTTTTAGACAACAATGGCATGCACAGAGATACCCTGCACCAAGTTCTAAGCGAGTTGTATTAGTAATTACATATATATAATATTAGGAAATTTAAATGAATATAGTTATTGTTGGCGGAGGAACAGCTGGATGGGCAACTGCTATGATGGCTGCTAAACGACATCCAGCCCATAGTGTCACAGTTATAGAATCTTCTAAGATTGGAATTATTGGGGTCGGCGAAAGCACTACTGGTCGTATGACTGACTTACTGATGAACTTGTTTGACGATTATGGCTGTGACATGAATGAGTTTATCGAAGAAACTGGCGCAACTTTAAAATATGGTATTGAGCACAAAGGATGGACTGATAATATTGATCAGTCATACTTTGGTCCTATTGACGGTAGTTGGACACACGCTAGTGCTCCTGATCCTATATTTTCTTGGGGACTTAAAAAGTTATCGCATGATAAATTACTAACTACTGCAAAATGTGGATATTGGATTGATAACGGTATATCAACTTTTAACAGAGATACTATGTCATTCTTAACTCCTAATAATGCTATGCATGTAGATGCGCAGTTAGTAGGAGAATATTTCAAAAGAAAATGTTTAAATAATACAAATGCTAGACATATCGACAGTGAAGTGGTAGACGTTAGTCTTGATTCAATTACAGGAAATATTAAAAGTGTTAAATTGCGCAGCGATGAGATAGTCAATGGTGATTTTTTTATCGACTGTACTGGATTTTCAAAAGTATTAATGAATAAATTAGATAGCAAATGGATAGGGTATCGAGATCAACTGCCGCTTAATACTGCTATTCCTTTTTGGCTGGATTATGAAAAAGATGAGATACCAGCTATTGCTTCTGTTGCGTGGGCACAAAAAAACGGATGGATGTGGCAAATTCCGCTGATGGATCGTAAAGGGGCGGGCTATATATTTGATGATAGATTTACTACTGTCGAAAAAGCTCAAGAAGAAGTTGAAACAATATTAGGTTGCCCGGTCGACGTACGAAAGGTTATAAAGTTTGATGCAGGTCGACAAGAATCATCTTGGATTAAAAATTGTCTGGCTATTGGTCTATCGTCAGCATTTTTAGAGCCATTAGAAGCAACTTCGATTCATTCAACAATTGTACAAGCACACATGTTCTTGTATCAATACGTAAAACCCACGATCGAAGAAACATTAAACGACGGTGCAAGAAAAATTCACAATCAACGAGTTCGTCAGATGTATGACGATATCAAAGATTTCTTAGTCATGCATTATATGGGTGGAAGAAGCGATAGTGACTTTTGGAAGTACGTTAAATTTGATATTGACAAACCAGAGTATATATTGAATCTTGTTGAGTTGTCAAAATCAGGGATGCCTAATACGCACGAATTTCCTAGCTATCAGGGATCAGCAGGTTGGCCTCTTTATAGTTATGTTATGGCAGGGCTTGGGCTGATAAACAAAGAAGCTGCATATGCAGGATTAAATTTTAATCTTTCAGGATATGGCAATTGCGAACAGGCAGCTGCCCATGCATATTATGAATTACAAGATACATGGAAACAAGATGCTAAAGCCTGTTTAACCTACAAAGAATTTATTCAACATTTTAGAGAGTTAAGATTTAAAAATGGCTTTTCAAATAAACAATATTAAAAACGAAATACTCGTTATAGATAATGTTGTGCCTGCTACTTTTCAACTAGCAATTATCAATAGAGTACAAGGTGTAAATCATTTCCCATGGTTTTTACTACATCGTATCGGACATCCTGATCACTATGGGATAGGAACAACTTCTAATTATGTTGATCCAAATATAACTGATGACGTTGGGTTCTTTCATATGGCATTTGATGGTAAAACTACTTCTCCTCATTATGATTTTTTTAGAACAATTTTAGAATTTTTTGCAGAGAAAACAAATATCAATGTAGGAAATTTACTAAGAATAAGACTTCGTTATACACATAAAGGGCAAGGTCATACTGAGCACAAATATGCAGCCCCACATGTGGATTTTAATACTGGAAAACCTTACAGTACGCTTATCTATTATGTAGATGACAGCGATGGCGATACTATTATATTTGATAAAATTTTTGATTCTACTCAAGAAATATATAATCCAGCATCGGCTGATCCTCTACCAGAGTTGCTAAGGATAACTCCTAAAAAAGGGTCAGCATTATTTTTTAACGGACATCGATATCATGCAGGAAATTATCCAATAACCTGTAGTTCTAGAATAGTAATTAATTTTGACTTTGAGCAACTATGACACATCCGTATAAAAACTATTTCATTTGCAGAGATAGCTATTTTGAAAAACCAGAAGATGTTATTGAATTATCAAAAACTCTAAACTACGCTAGATCTACATATTATCCAGGAGAGCGTACTGGCAACTTGTTAGGATTTGAAGATCCGGAAATTAAAAAATTTGCCGACTGGTTTGCCAATAGACTTAGTCATGATATATTTCCAGGTATTAGCATGTATGAATTATATCTATGTTTTCATGTTAATGTTCCTTGTAGTGATCCGCGCTATAATAAAGGATGGATACATAATGATTACGGAAATCTAGCAGGATTAGTATATCTAACACCAGGCGAAGACAACCTAAATACAGGAACTTCAATTTTTAACAGCGACGTTAATGAATTATCAAATATTGAAGAATTGAAAACTGATGCTGCTGCATTAAAAGAGTTTTATCTTTACAATAAGATCACACCCGAGTTTATTACAGGTTTTGAAAATAATCGTCAAATGTTTGAGGATCAAGAAACTATTAGGATAGGCAATAAATTTAATAGAATGATTGCATACGACTCTAAATTTTGGCATAGACCTAATAGCTTCACTACAACATTAAATACCCCTAGACTGTCGCTACTGTTTTTTGTATCACAATTTAATTATAACTAAGTAGTAAACAGGACATATTATAAATGCACACATTAAAAAAGATTTCAGTAGTTGGTGGGGGGACCGCAGGATTTGTTTCTGCGTTGATTCTAAAAACTCGTTTCCCTCATTTAGACATTAATATTATCCGATCTAAAAAAATTGGAATCATCGGAGTAGGCGAAGGTAGTACAGAGCACTGGAATGAATTCATGCAGTATATCGGAGTTCCGTTTCAAACTATTATTAAAGAATGCGATGCTACCTTTAAATGTGGAATTATGTTTAAAGGATGGGGAGACGATTATATGCATAGTATTGGGCCAGAAAATGATATTAAAAATGGACAATATGCATCGGTCTATGGCAAATTAATTGGAGAGCAATCTCCTGCAAAAACAATAAATCCTAGTTTTTCTTGGAATAGCAGAGTATATGCAAATAGATTAGACCCTGCTTCTGGGTCTCCGTGGAATCAATATCATTTCAATACCAGTAAACTTAACGATTTTTTATTAAAGGTATCCCTTAATAAAGGTATTACTATGGTAGACGACGAAATACTAGATGTTGTATTGTCTGAATCTGGAGAGATAGATTATCTTGTTGGCGAACTAGCCCAATATCCTGCTGATTTTTATATTGATAGCACAGGATTTAGTAAAGTATTAATATCAAAGTTAGGTGCCAAATGGCAATCGTACGGCGAATATCTCAAAATGAAAGCTGCTATTGTATTCCCATTGGGAGATACTGACGAGTATAATATGTGGACCCTGGCACAAGCAATGGACTATGGTTGGATGTTTAAAATTCCGGTATGGGGTCGTAGCGGAAATGGATATATTTTTGATAGTGATTATATAACTCCGGAGCAGGCTAAGGAAGAAGTTGAAAAATTACTAGGGCACGAAATTCAAGTTGCAAAAACTCTTAAATTTGATCCGGGCTCATTAGATCGAGTGTGGATTAAAAATTGTTGCGCAGTTGGGCTGAGCGCTAGTTTTGTTGAACCGTTAGAAGCTACTAGTATAGGTACAAGTATTCAACAGGCATTTTTACTAATGCACCGATTGCCAAATTATGACGAAGCAACAATAAACAAATATAATAAAGATGTTAACGATATCTTAATTAACATTAGAGATTTTGTTATATTGCACTATATTACAAAAAAAGATAATACTCAATTTTGGCGTGATATACAAACAATGCCAGTTCCAGAAAGTCTTACAGAAAATTTAAAAAAATGGCGTAAGAACTTGCCTATTGCTGATGACTTTAAAGGCACTACTGATTACAAATTATTTAGCGAAGCGCATCATATTCATATCCTTGCTGGATTAGACCTGTTTGATACAGAGTTAATTAGACAAGAATACAATATGATGCATCCAAAGATAAAAGAACAGGCTGAAAATTTTATTAGAGAAACAAGAACATTTGAAAAAATAAACCCTACCGTAGGACACAAGCAGTACATTGCCCATGTTCGTAGTACCAAATATTAACTAAAGTTCATTGCAATTGATATTCTTGGATCTACATTTGTTCCTTGTTCTACACAATGTCGAAGATACGCTCTAAATATAATCAATGTACCTGAAGTTGGAGTGTATGAAATCCTAGAATAACTTAATGTATTCTTTTTAGTGAGACTTTTAAGTGGGAACATATCTGGTTCTTTAGGATCTTCAAATATTATTCGGCCTGAGCCTTCTGGAGCAACAGGGTAATATACAGCACTAAAAATATTTGCATTGTGCGTGTGAAATTCTTGCCAGGATTCTTTATTAGAGATATTCATCCATGCGTAGTTAGTTTCATAAGTCCCATCACAGTTATGCATCTTTGCAAATTTATGTACATGCTGAGTTGTAGCTGCAATAAGTGGATGTATTACTGGGTCGTCAAGAAGATTATGTGTTTGGTGAGTGTTATACGTTCCCCCTAACCACTCTAATCCTCCGCTAGGAGTATGTTTCTGAATGTCTAAACAATGTTGTTTAATTTTTTCATTTTCTTCAGCAGACATTAGAGCATCTTCTGTATAAACAGCTACTGGAAACCACATTTCAATTTTTTGCATCATTATCCGCCCATATGTTAAATGAAACAGATATTCTATTTCTATTAGATTTATTTTGTTGTACAGTATGTTGTAACCACGATTCAAATATCAACATTTCCCCCACTACAGGGCTATATTTTACATGACTGTAATTGTATTGATTATCTGCTTTTTTAATTCTGTCAAAAAAAGTATTTGATGCTCTTCGAGTTTCTAATGGATTATGAAATAGAATATCCCCAGAATTTTCTGGGACTTCTAAATAAAACACTCCGCTTATCAATGCGCCATAATGATCATGTCTAACAAAATATGAGCCGGGTTGATTGTATTGTAACCAAGATGTTATTTCTACATAGCATCGTGGATCGTACCCTATTAGATCTAAATACTCTCGAGATGCATTGTTAATATAATTTAACAAAGTTATATCACCTAATTTTCCTAAAAAGTCTTTATCTTTATAAAATGTGGTTAGCAATTCACCAGGTGCCGTTGGGTGAGAAAAATTAGTATCCGTAATAAACTGATTAACCAATTCGGTTGTATTTTTTACTATTTCATCGTCTACTACATATGTAGCAATAGGAATTGGAAAAACATTATCAAATTTCATAGCGGTAACAAATTAAGATTAATAATTACTCGATTGGTGCTTTCTATAGGATTACTAGCAGTATGATACTGCAACCCGTTGATCCACACTAATCGATTAGCTTTAGGAGTTACTCTACTTTGCGTAGTAAACGAGTCTGGACCTAACGGCAGCGTACCAGTAGGCGTAGCCCATTCATTAAATATTCTAGTATCTCCATCACTGTCATTAAGATAAAAAATAAATGATTCGTGAGGGAAAAAATAATCAACATGCGGTATGTTATAGTTATCACTGGTAAACCCTTGCTTTTGAAATTTTAAACTAAGTCTTGCTCTAACTAGATGCTGCTGAGTAAATCCAAATTCTTTATTAATTTTTTCAAAGAACGGTTGTAAATATTCATAAGTAAAACTCTTAACATTCCATTCTTGTTCAAAAACTGAATGGTGAAATCCCCAAGTTTCTTTAGCTAAGGGATCTTTTATTAATGCAGAGTCGCTAGGATCAAGAGAGACATGTTCTCCAAAGAACCAAGGAAATTTTGGTCCTAGTACAAGTTCAGCTAGTTTGTTAAACTCTGCACTATCAAGAAAATTATCAAAAACTTGTAAACTGTTGCTCATGCTGATCATATAGTATTTATGGAAATATTTTTTACCAAGAGTAAAAGTGATAAGTACTATTATTAATGAAGGCAAAACTAATGAGTCAAAACAGTTACGAACAATACTGGAAAGATGTACATAAAAATAAATTTAAGTTTGCATCTAAAACTAATGTATCAGTGCTACCATGGGATATACAAACTCATGATGCTAACCTACAAGAGATACTTGATATTTTTAATTTATCTAGTGGAAATGCACTAGAACTAGGATGCGGAACTGGATACGATTCTAAATTTCTTTTTGAGCAAGGTTTCGAAGTTACTGCTATAGACATTTCTGAAGATGCTATTGAAATAGCAAAACACAACACTTCCGAAATTGATATTGACTATATAGTAGGAGATTTTTTTAAGGATCTACCCAACAAACAATTTGATTTGGTATACGATAGAGGGTTTTTACATAATTATCAAAATAATTTTTTAGAAATCTTTGAAAAATTAAACGATGTGATGGCCGAACATGGAAAATATATTTTTATCACCGGTAATCCAAATCAGCCAATAATCGATACATGTATGCCTCCTCCAGTCTTTTTAGGAGCAATCGAAAGTTACTCTTCGCATTGGTTTAAGGTTGTATTCGTTAAAGAAATAGTATTTAAGGTTGACAAAAATTATCAAGACTGTCTAGGATATATATTCTTATTAGAAAAAAGATTACCAAATCCTACAACCGATACAATAGTGAGAAATAAGTAATATTATGAAAGTAGAAACTCTAACAATAGTAGGAGGCGGAACAAGTGCATGGATGGCTGCAGCCTATATATCACATAACCATCCTGCAATTTCAGTAACTGTTATAGACAAAGAAGTAGGAAATTCAATAGGAGTAGGTGAAGCTACACTATTAACTTTTCAGCCATTTATGGAAGAATGCGGATTTCCTATAGATGATTGGTTTACAAAAATAGATTGCGGATATAAGTCTGGAATTTTATTTGCTAACTGGAGGGAGAAGGGTAATAATATTTGGCATCCTTTTTTTAAAGGTAATAGAAGAATTACAGAACACTACCATTTATGGGACGTATGGTCTCTAGTTCAAGAATTAGATTTTAAAACATATAGTACGGGCAGCTATAGCTCTAGTATACTACACAATACTGTTGACTCTACTAATCTTCACAGTTATGCTTCTCACATTGATTGCGGAAAATTGGTTTTATATATTCAAGATCAATTAAAAAATAAAATTAAAATTATAAAGTCTGATGTAATTATAGTCAATAAAGATGACAAAGAAAATGTAGCTTCTTTAGAACTTAAAGACGGAAGTATAATCTCATCTGATTTATACTTAGATTGTACAGGATTTCATAGTATATTGAGGAAATCTAAGAATAAAGTAGATTTACTAGGAAGACTATTTGTTAATACTGCTGTAGTATGTCAAGTACCATATCAAGATAGACCAAACGAATTTAAACCATATGCAGAATGCGAGGCTGTTGACCACGGATGGATTTGGAAAATTGGGGTGGCTTCTCGTATTGGTAGCGGGATGGTTTTTAACAGAAATATTACTGATCCTGAAGAAGCAAAGGATTACTTTGTTGAGCATTGGAATAATCGAATCAAGAAAGAAAATGTTAGAATAATTAATTGGGATCCTTTTTATAATACAGATCCATGGTCCGGAAATGTAGTTCAAATTGGGTTAAGTAATGGATTTATAGAGCCGCTAGAAAGCACAGGCATAGGTTTGATTACAGTAGGAATTACTCAACTAAGCAATGCAATAATGGAACAATGGTATGGTGATAATGATGTTGCTAATTTTAATTCACAATTGAATACACTGTATGAAGATTGTATTGATTTTGTAAGTATGCATTATGCTAACAACAATAGAACTAGTAAATTTTGGAATTATGTTAGAGATACATTTGTTCCTTCAGAAAGAATGTTACATTATCTCGACAGATTGACTAATCCTAATATTAAAGTTCCTGTTGACGGGAAATATAATTATATGTTTGGTGGAAGCAGTTGGTCTATGCTACTACAACAACTTGGTTACGATATTGCTCCTCGTACCATTCCGTACTCGAAAGAGTATGCTACGGAAGTTATGGCTAGAAACTATATTGAGTATGAAAAAAATAAACATATCTGGAGTCGGCATCATAGCAGCGAAATTGATAGAATTATTGAACTTGGCAAATTATGAATATAGTTAATTGGTCTTTTATTACCAGCCAGCAGGTTAATATAGATCATCTAACATGCATTACTAAATTATTGGACGAAGATTATTATCCCTTCAAACACCTATCATCTGATATAGTTGCTAATAGGAAAGGTGCTGCTTTTTTAAAATGCCCTGCGCATACTGATTTTTTAAAAAACACATTTATCTTTTGTGCGCCATTTGATTTAACTATAGAGTTAGATATTTGTAATGAAACGAATACAGTTAAAATATACTGCGAGAATATTTCTCAAGAAGCATTTGAATCAATTATTGATACTAGATTTTTATATGATAAAAATCGCGGAGTTTCCGAATATCCTCTGTTAGGAATTGATTGGCTAACTGTATTCATTGCTGATCAATCAACTATAATTCAGGTATTCCCAGCATTTATGCATCGAAATGATTTTACAGAAAAAACTACTATTGTTCCTGGCGAGTACGACATTAGTAAATGGACCCGTCCTATTGAAACAGTCTTTGAAATTAAAAATATCAAAGAAAAAATTATTATTAAAAAAGGTGATGCTATTTCTTATATCAAATTCATAACAGACGATATTACTAAGTTAGAACAGATTAGCACACCGTGGAACGATATTATTACATGTCATAATATTGTAAATTCAAATAGACTTAGACCGTTAAAAGAACGATATAAATCATTAGAAGAGATAAAATTAAATCAGGAATGTCAGTATGATTCAAAAAATAAATGAAATTGTTATACTCGGAGGCGGCTCTGCTGGTTGGCTTACTGCACTATATTTAAAAAAAGTTTTTCCGGATAATAACTATACACTCGTCGAGGATCCCGCTACTCCTCCAATAATTGCAGGAGAAAGCTCGGCTGCAATTTTAACTTCATTTTATAATTTTTTAGAAATCGATCAAACTGATTGGGCTATAAAAACACATGCATTACCAAAATTAGGTAGTAAATTTATAGACTGGAACGGTGTTGGTACAAATTTTATTCATGGTTTGATTTCAGATCAATATCGCACTGCTTATGATAGTAATTTTTTGTCAACATTTAATTTAAATAGAGATTTTATATCCTGTGCTCTTGCAGAAAATATAAAAATGGAAAATATTTTTTATTGTTCTGAAATGATCAAACAAGATAAATTGCCAATAATACAAAAATCTAACAACACGTTTGAAGCACTACATCGTTTTATGTGGCATTTCAATAGTAGAGAAAACGCTGCATATTTAAAAAATCTAGGGCAACAGCGAGGAATTAAATTAATTAAGAAAAAATATGTTAAATCTAATCTAGATGCATTGGGTAACATATCATCTGTAACTGTTGACGATGCTACTAATATTGTCGGGGATTGGTTTTTTGATTGTAGTGGATTTGCAAGGTTATTATTACAAAAAACTCTAGGGGTTACTTCAACGGATTATTCTAATTTATTTCCAGCTAGAAGTGTTGTGGCTTGGTGGGACAGTAATACTACATTAGTAAACTATACTGCTGTGACTGCAATGAAATATGGGTGGTCTTGGAGAATTAATTTAGACGATCGAACCGGCAACGGGTATGTGTTTGATCCCGATCACATTACCCCAGATCAAGCTGTGGAAGAAATAAAAAATAAATTTAATACTGACATAGTGCCAGTTGCAAATTTAAATTTTACACCATCATTGGTAAAAGAATATTGGAAAAATAATGTAATTGCTATAGGAATTAGTAGTGGGTTTTTAGAACCGTTAGAATCTAATGGTCTTGGGCAGGTAATTACACAATTAATACTATTAGAAAAATTTTGGAATCCTACTGAAACTGGACTATTCGATCAAAAATTATATAATGATGAAGTAACTAGTCAAATGAAAGAAATTATTAATTTTTTATCATTGCATTATAAAGGACATCGTAGAGATACAGATTTTTGGAAAAGTCATTCGTTTGATTCCAATAGAACCAACGACTATCTAAAAGAAAAAATTGAACAGTGGAATGAAGGTATTCTTGTTGACAATGATCTTACTGTGTATCCGTTTGAAAGCTACGTTACTGTAATACAAGGGCTTGATTTAATTAATTTAGACAAGCTAAAAAAGCGATTATGTACTCGACCTAACATATTTAAAAATTTTTATAAATCGTATAACAATACAATGTTAGAAAAACAAGAAATTATTGATCAGAGTTTAGATTTAAAAACATGGTACCGTTTAATGTTTGACAAATAATTTTAGGATGATTAATAATATGACAAAAATAAATTTATTCTCACCTATCTTTTACAAGTCTAGAATGGATCCGTTACTGTATAATAAAGATGAACTTTATTTAGATTTAAAACACAATTACACATTAAACAATTCTAGAAAAGTTGAAGAAGCTGCGGCGGATTATTTTCCCGACACTAATTTTCATGTATATTATAAAGATTGGGATAATTTAAATTATAAAAAAATAGATTTTACTTTGCTATACAATCAATATACTCAAGTAATTGAAGAATTTTTGTCTACTATTGGTTTTAATAATAATATAGAATACAAATGGTATACTGTTAATATTAATGTAGCTAAAAATGGATTCTTAGATGAACATGACCATAACGGATCAATTCAGGAATATAAAGATTGGCCACATCAATTTTCTTTAGTACACTATTTTTCATTAAAACCACATCACTCTACTACATTTTTAAATCCAATAGGAGCTTGCACAGGGTTAGGAAAAAATTAGATAATACTGCTATAGAAAATTCATCGTATTTTCAAAATTTTAACTTGCCTATGTTGGAAGATGATATTATTATCTTCCCCTGTTATATTAGGCATAGAGTTGATGAAAGCAAAATAACTACAGATGATTTACGAATTACTGTTGCAATAAACATAACAATTAAAGAATAATTACATCACAAAATCAACGCTACCTAAGAAAAATTAATATTTTACAATAACTACGCCAGAACCGCCGGTACCTCCGTGTGCTCCGGATCCGCCGCCTGTGTTTGCTCCTCCGGGGCCGCCGCCCACAATAACACCGCAGGTGTTGCCTGTGTTAAGTGCTTGTCCGCCGCCCATAAATTGACGACCTTGAGCGCCGCCTGTTAACGGATTATTAGGGTTTGGCGCAGCTTGACCTCCGTAAGATCCTGCATGCTGATAGCCACCGCCGCCACCGCCGCCAACGCCTCCGGCATAGGTTCCCCATCCTAAATGGCCACCACCACCACCACCGCCGCCCCAGTAAAGTGTTGGTCCTAGTGTGTCTGCTGCACGACCTACTCCGCCGGTTACTTGATCACTTCTAAATGATCCTCTATAATTTTGTCTACCATCCGGAGCACTAGCGCCGCCACCACCTGCTCCACCACCACCACCACCGTTGTGAGTGTTTTCATTATCTACGTTAAATCTAACACCGCTTCCGCCTGGATAACCTTGGCCGCTAACACTCAATCCACCATAATTGCGGGTGCGACTGTCAATGCCATCACCTGTGTTGGCACCTCCGCCCCCAGAACCGCCTGGGCGCCCTGCTGTGGGTGTGCCTAAGCCCCCTGGTTGAGAATGGGTCCAAGTACCTCCTTGGCCGCCGCCCGTGCCTGTCAAACTTGAAAATACCGAGTTTGATCCGTTATTGGTGCCGCCACCGCCGCCGCCTACTGTTACTGCATATCCTGTACCGGCTGTTACTGGAAAACTACGATTAAGTATTACGCCACCGCCACCTCCACCACCTCCCCAAGCGCTGCCGCCGCCGCCGCCACCGCCAACAACTAATACTTCAACAGTACCTGTAAATGTGGGCGTAAAAGTATGGCCGCCTACACCAGTAAACATATGAGCAATGCCACCTCCGGGAATATATGTTATTGTGTCGCCGCCTGTTCCTACAAGACCTGGACTGTATCCAGTTACAGGACGCCAACCTGCATTATCATAAAATTCTAGTGTGTTCTGTCCGTTTGTTGTATTGAGTCTAAGTTTTGCTGTACCTACACCGGTACTTGTGGCATTGCTTGGTAAACTCAGTGCCGATGTTGCTGTAAACGTAGTATTTTTTAAAATTGCCATAGTGTTTTTTCCTTAATATCTTACAATCACAATGCCTGATCCACCGTTTCCAGCAATGCCGTATGCGCCCCCACCTCCACCACCTGTGTTATCTCCAGCACTGCCGCCATGATAATGTTGATTTCCGCCGGCTCCAGAATTTAACGCCATTCCGCCGCCAACTCCGTTGCCGTGGTGCGAGCCTGGATAGTTTGGGCCGCCGTGTGTTTGAGTTGAGCCGCCACCGCCGCCGATGCCGCCACTAGATGATAGAGTACTGTTACCATGGTGCGTTGCACCGCCACCGCCACCACCCCAGTATAAGGTATATCCCATGATGCTGTTAGCTATTCCAGGGCCGCCGTCCGCTAATAGCCCTTGTTGCTTATCATCTTCGCTACTAAAACCAGGACCTCCTGCACCGCCGCCGCCACCTGCGCGGTGACTGTCTTCGCTTTGACGATTAAAACGGATTCCGCTACCGCCAGGAAAGCCTTGTCCTGCAACTCCAAAGCCTCCCAAATTTTTATTACGACTATCATTAGGACCGGTATGTCCATTAGAACCGGCGCCGTTTGATCCTGGGTTGCCGCCTCCGCCTGATCCCCCTGGGCGTCCAGCATATCCGTCCCAAGATCCACCACCACCACCACCTTGGGCAGTGATAGAGCCAAATACACTATTTGATCCGTTAGTTGACGATTGTGCGTAAGCAGGTGGTCCTGCTGCTGTTCCAGCTACTGTGATTGGAATGCCAGAACCGGCACTTACAGGAACCGCTCTGCTACTTATTATTCCTCCTGCACCACCGCCTGCTCCTAAATGTCCACCGCCTGAACCGCCACTAGCGATTACTAACACTTCAACAGTACCTGTAAATGTCGGAGTAAATGTGTGTGCTCCTGCTGAAGTAAACATATGTACTACACCGTTGGCTCTTCCTACATTTGATCCTGCGTATAAAATAGTATTTCCACCAGTTCCAATAGATCCTTTACTAATACCAGTAATTGGGCGCCACCCTGTTGCGTCATAAAATTCTAATAAATTGTTTGCATTATTAAGACGAATCATACCTGGAGTAGGCGATGGTCGCTGAGCAGTATTACCACTAGGTATAGTTATAAATCCTGTGTCGTTGATAGATGTGTTTTGTAGAGTTGCCATTTATTAATTCCTTAGTATCTAACTACGACTATGCCAGAGCCGCCTGCGCCATGTGTTGATCCACCATTGCCGCCGCCGCCGCCGGTGTTAGCTCCACCATTGCCGCCAAATCGAGCATGGCTGTCACTGTTAGATGCATTTCCGCCTTGATTATATGCCTGGCCGCCGCCTCGACCATTACCTAATCCTGGACCAAACCCCGGAACATAGTGAGCAGCGCCACCACCACCACCACCTACTCCGCCGTCACCACCACCGCCATCACAAATGTGTGGGCCGCTTGCGCCGCCGCCGCCCCAGTAAAGAATTTCGCCTAAAATATCGTGTGCAATACCGGGACCACCGTGTGTGGCTTGCTGTTGATTTTCATCTTGACTGGCTAGTCCTGGACCACCTGCTCCACCACCACTACCACCATTATGTGTGTTTTCACTGTCGTCGTTAAATCTTACGCCACTACCGCCAGGAAATCCTTGTCCAGTAATACCCGGTCCTCCGGAGACTCTAAATCTATTTCCAGTTACTCCGTCACCACTATTGCCACCTCCGCCGCCTGATCCGCCTGGACGACCCGGAGTGTTACTATTCCATACTCCGCCAGTGCCGCCACCAGTTGCGCTGTTAGGACCAAAGTTGCTTGCGCCGCCTTGTCCACCTGCGCCGGCCCCGCCGCCTACAGTTAAAGGAATTCCAACACCGGCACTTACAGGAAATGCTCTGTTAAATACTACGCCACCGCCACCACCACCACCACTCCAACTGTTTGCTCCTGCTCCTGCACCACCTGCAACTACTAATACTTGTACCCAACCGGTAAATGATGGTGTAAAGGTGGCTGCTCCAACTGCGGTAAATTCATGTACAATACCATTACCTTTTTGATATATAGATCCGCCGGTGCCTATTGTGCCCTGACTATAGCCAGTAACTGGGCGCCAATTAGTTCCGTCGTAAAATTCTACTAAGGCAATAGTTGTATTATATCTCATCATTCCATATGCTGGACTTGCTGGGCGCTGTGCAGTTGTACCCTGAGGTAACGTTAAGTCTGTAAAAGATGATGCTAGGAGATTAGCCATTTATTTGTTGCCTTTGAGTTGATAAATTTCGTCATTTAAACTCTTAACTGCTTCAATTAGATATGCTGTTAGTTTTGTATAATGAATTCCGTCATCTTTTACAAGATTAGGTAATACTTTTTCTACTTCTTCTTTGATTAAACCTGCTTCGCC